>JAGLSY010000206.1 GCA_023135545.1 Thermoplasmata archaeon
ACGATGATTCCCTATTCACTTAGCGGAGCGGAAGAGTGCCGTGAGAAGTCGTAGTTGAGGGATTCCTAGGGGAAATTCAATATGTTAATCGGATACATTGAAAATGGGAAAGCAATGGATAAGATGTGGAAACCTTTCTTTCAAGAAATTGAAGAAGGGGAAGTAGCCATGATTAAGATATTCGATGAAGAAAATAATCTAATACTTGAAGATGATGAAAAAATCCTGTTGGAGAGAAAAGACGATAAATTTGATGTAGAAAATGATTGGAGATCTAGAGGAGGAACATCTAGTTATGCATTCGAGGGAAACCTTTATGCGGGTACTACAATAATCACCAATAAAAGAATTCTTCATTATCGTGTTCCAGACCCTAATTGGGCGGGTGCAGGGAAACCCCATGTAATGGGAATTCCAGATGCCTTACTTGCCAGAGAAGCGAAAAAACGAGGTATGTATGAATTTTTCCAAACAAGCCTAAGTGATGTTGTAAAAGTCTACATCAGTGCAAAAGGCCCTCGTTATTATATTCTTTCTGGAATGGATCGGTTTAGGATTGATTCAAATAAAAAGAATCCAGAAGAATTCGTTCTTGTGGAAGAATATCTGAAGCCAAGAGAAATTGAGCGGAAGGTTACCAAAAAAATAACAGAAATTTATTATGTCGAACCTAGTTTTTTTACTGATATTAAAAAGCACTGGAAGCGTGATGACCTGCTCAAAAAAGGAGCAAAGTTCGTAAAAAGGAAAAAGTACGATAAAGCACTAATCCAGTATCAACAAATATTGGAAATCTTCCCGGATGATGAAAGCACTAAGAAAAAGATTGATATATTGTCCAAAGCTAAATAATATCGACTCGCTCCGAGCAGGGGGTTGTCGAAGAAGCTTGCTTCGAGGCGCAGACCAATCGCTTATTGGTCAGTGGCGAAGCCAAGGGCCAGCACAGGAGCGTAAGGGAGAGCATTTCCCAGCGACATGCCCCGTTTGATTGCCTCGATAGCACCAAGGAGAGCGAGGATGCTCAATCTTATTCCCCCACCATAAGCATTTAATACGCCCTCCTTAATCCCGCCTACACACCAGAGGTATTTTGAATGCGAGAACAAAGTGATTGCATTCAAAACTTCGAAATGAAATGGAGAAGTTAGGATGGCACGATTTCCAGAGGCAGAAGCAAGGCTCCTGAACAAGAAGATATGCATGAAATGCCATGCCAGCAACCCTGTCAAGGCCACTAAATGTCGGAAGTGCGGTTATGCCAAACTCAGACCCAAGGCCAAGGAATCAAGAAAGCGATAAAACTCTTCACCCCCAATATTTCTATTTGATATTTTCCGAGCGAGCAGGTGAGGGCGAGTTTTCTTTTGGATTTGGAACCTTTTCTTTTGGAGCCCAAACCAGCACAGCGAGGGAAAAAGAAAAGGCTTCAATATGCATGAAATGCCATGCCAGCAACCCTGTCAAGGCCACTAAATGTCGGAAGTGCGGTTATGCCAAACTCAGACCCAAGGCCAAGGAATCAAGAAAGCGATAAAACTCTCCATCCTCGATAATTTACAGGTTCAATATTTCTTTATCTGGATGGGTGAATCCTTGAGCAAACCTTCTAGGCTCTCTTTCTTTTTTGCTAGCACGAAATAATGCTTTTCATCTTCTCCGTCAAATATGCTGTATTCTTTCGAAGTCTGTATTATCTCGAAGCCAGTGTCTTTTATCATGGCCTTCGTTTTCTCGGCTCCGAACTGGGACCAATACATAGGCTCCCCCATGAAATCATCCCCCGGCTCGCTGACCCAATCATCACAGCCTATCGCTATGAGAAGAAAGCCTCCCGGTTTCAGTATCTCATGTATCTTGGAAAACAGGCTGGCTTTTTCCTCACGAGGCACATGGATGATGGCCAGATAGGAGAAAATGCCATCAAATGAGTTGGGTGGAAATGTCATTTTTGTCATGTCCATCCTGTGGAACTCTGCAATTCGAACATTTTTTCTGGCCAGTTCGATCTGGTTGCTGGAAAAGTCTATGCCTACAACCTTGAAGTGCCTGACCAGTTCTTTTGTTATCGGAACTCCTGGCCCACAGCCGAGGTCGAGTACACATGAATCTTTAGGAAGGAGCCTGGCCAGCATATCGATGTATTTTTTGTTGCCAGGGCTGAGGGTCCTGACCTCTGCATATCTCTCTGCCAGCTGGTCGTATCCATCCTCCACCATCTTCCTGGCGTCGGTGGGTCCCATAAGTTCATCGTGATTTTCGGTCATGTTTATCTATTCCGGTTTTGGCCTGCTGGGCATCGTGCATTCCATGTCATCCGGCAATGCCTCGGGGCTGGTGTCTGTCGGCTTGGGAACGCCCATAAGCTTCTCGTGGATATCCAGCGCGGCCAGTCTTCCGGCTCCCATGGCCTCGATAACGGTGGCCATTCCTGTCACGATATCTCCGCCGGCCCATACCTTGTCCTTGGTGGTCTTGCCGTAATCGTCTGCTATTATGTAGCCCCACTTGTTAAGTTCGAGGCCAGGCGTACTCTTGGTCAGGAGCGGGTTGGCGTTGGCTCCGATGGCGTTTATTACCAGGTCGAACTCGATTATGTGCTCCGAGCCCTCTATGGGAATGGGTCTGGAACGCCCTGATTCGTCAG
>JAGLSY010000207.1 GCA_023135545.1 Thermoplasmata archaeon
AACCCGAACCCGAGCCAGAACCGGCCATGGAGGCCGAGCCTGTGGTCGAGGAATCTGCTCCAGCCGAAGAGGCCCCCATGAGCGAGGACGAACTTATCTCCAAGGGCGAGGAATACTTTTCCAATGGCGACTTCGAGAATGCGCTGGTATGCTTCGACAAGCTGGCCGAGATGAAACCCGATGATGCCGACGTACTCCACAACAAGGCAGCCGTCCTTTTCCAGGTGGACAGGTTCGATGATGCGATAGCCGTCTTCGACAAATTGATCGGCATGGATGGTGAGGATGTCACAGCCTACCTGACCAAGGGCGCATCCCTTTACAAGTCCGGCAAATACGACGCGGCCATAGAGAGCCTGAACAATGTCGTGAAGAGGGACATGAACAACGGCGCGGCATGGTATTACAAGGCTTGCACCGAGGCCAAGAAAGGCAACGACAAGCTGATTTATCCATTTTTAACAAGGGCAACTGGCATAGATGATGATTTCAAGGAGCGGGCCATGGAGGATGACGCCTTCGATGCCGTGAAGGAGGAGCAGGCCTTCAAGGACATCGTGGGTTGAAGGGATTTTTATGAACGAAGTCTGGGTTGAGAAATACCGTCCAAAAACACTTGACGAGGTAGTTGGCCAGATCGGTGTCATCGAGCGTTTGAAGAGTTATGTCAAATCCCTTAACATGCCACACCTGATGTTCGCCGGCCCGGCAGGAACCGGAAAGACCACATCGGCCATCGCACTGTCCAAGGAGATGTTCAGGGAGAACTGGAAGCTCAACTTTCACGAACTCAACGCCTCGGACGAGAGGGGCATCGATGTTGTCAGGAAGAAGATAAAGGACTTTGCCAGGACCGCTCCAATCGCCGACACCCCCTTCAAGATTATTTTTCTGGATGAAGCCGATTCTCTAACATCGGATGCCCAGGCCGCCCTTCGCCGGACCATGGAAAAATACACCAACACATGCCGCTTCATACTCTCGTGCAACTACTCATCAAAGATAATTGACCCCATCCAATCCAGGTGCGCTGTTTTCCGATTCAAGGCCCTCAATGCCGACGAGGTCAAGAAGTACCTGAGGCGGATTGCGGTAAGCGAAAAGCTGGAGGTAACCGAGGACGGAATGGACGCCCTCCTGTATGTGGCCAGCGGTGATCTGCGCCGGGCGACCAACATTCTCCAGGTTTCCGCGTCGCTCGGGAAAAAGATAGATGCCGAGGCGGTTTACAAGACCAGCGCCACCGGCCGCCCAGAAGAATTGAAGACGATGCTGAACCAGGCCCTGGACGGAGAGTTCATAGCATCCAGAAATCTCCTTGACGAGCTTCTTGTCAATTACGGGCTGTCTGGCCACGACATTATAAACCAGATACACAGGAACATCTTCGACCTGGAAACCGACGAGTGGATAAAGATAAGAATTATCGAGAAGATCGGGGAGACCGAGTTCCGTTTGATAGAGGGAAGCAACAGCCGCATCCAGATAGAGGCGCTGCTGGCCTTCATTGTGGCAATTGGGAAAGAAGCCAGTTAGAAAGATTCTTTGTTTTACCCTGTTTTGCCCACCCCATAAAATCAATAAACCCACCACCCTGCTCCTGCGCTAGCTCGACCCATCCCCCTCTCGCCTGCTCGGAGCGGACTTTATAGGAAATGCTTTTAGGTAAGATTTCTTATTCAGTTAGCGGAGCGGAAGAGTGCCGTGAGAAGTAGTAGTTGAGGGATTCCTAGGGGAAATTCAATATGTTAATCGGATACATTGAAAATGGGAAAGCAATGGATAAAATGTGTGAGCCTTTCTTTCAAGAAATTGGAGAAAATGTAGTAACCGAGATTAATATATTCGATGAGGAAAATAATCTAATACTTGAAGATGATGAAAAAATCCTGTTGGAGAGAAAAGACGATAAATTTGATGTTAAAAATGATTGGCGCCCACGTCAAGGAGTATTTAATTATTCATTCGAAGGGCATCTTTATGCAGGTACAACAATAATCACCAATAAAAGAATTCTTCATTATCGGGTTCCAGACCCTAATTGGGCGGGTGCAGGGAAATCCCATGTAATGGGAATTCCAGATGCCTTATTAGCCCGAGAAGCGAAAAAGCTAGGTATGTATGAATTCTGTCAGATTAACCTAAGCGATATTGTGAAAATGTTAGTAAATAAAAAGTATGGTACAGAGTACTATATTTTTTCAGAATTCAAAAGATATGTTGCATTTTCAAATGAAAAGGCAAATGTTGAAGAATTTTCGTTGCTAGAACCAGTATTACATTCTCGTGAAATAGAGCGAAATAATATCAAAGATGGATTTACTATAGAAATTTATTATGTCGAACCTAGTTTTTTTACTGATATTAAAAAGCACTGGAAGCGTGATGATCTCCTCAAAAAAGGAGCAAAGTTCGTAAAAAAGAAAAAGTATGATAAAGCCCTAATCCAGTACCAACAAATATTGGAGATTTTTCCCAATGATGAAGAGTCAAAAAAGATAATTAGTGAATTATCCAATGCTAAATAGTCTCGCTCCGAGCAGGTGGGCTGGCGAAGCCAGGGGGCCAGCGCAGGAGCGGAAGGGCGGGTAGTAGGCCATCCCGTTTAGTTGGGC
>JAGLSY010000208.1 GCA_023135545.1 Thermoplasmata archaeon
ATAGGAGGCAATGCCCTCATAAAACCAGGCGAGGAGGGAACCATATACGAGCAGTTCGCCAATGCCAGGGAGACCTGTGCCCAGGTAATCAAGTTGGTACATATGGGACACGATATAGTGCTCACCCACGGTAACGGCCCCCAGGTAGGTAACGCCCTTCTCAGGCACGAGCGGTCCAAGGATTCCATACCCCCATTTCCACTGGGGATGTGTGTGGCCGAAACCGTTGGCTCCCTCGGATACATGCTCCAACAGACCATGCAGAATACTGTTAAAGCCGCCGGGCTGAACAAGGATACCCTGACCGTTATCACCCAGGTTGTCGTGGATAAAGATGACCCATCCTTCAAGGACCCGACAAAGCCCATAGGCCAGTTCTACAATGAAGAGGAAAGCAAAGAGCTATCCAAAAAAGATGGGTGGGTTGTCAAGGAGGACAGCGGCAGGGGCTGGAGAAGGGTGGTTCCGTCACCCAGGCCCATAAGAATCGTCGAGCGGGATACGATTAGAGAATTACTGGCCGAAGGCAGGATAATCATCGCATGCGGCGGTGGCGGCCTACCTGTCATTGAGACCATAAGCGGGAAGCTGGATGGTGTCGAAGCGGTGATTGACAAGGACTATGCATCTTCCAGGCTGGCACAGCAGCTGGGCACAAAACTTTTCATTATTTTGACAACTGTCGACAGGGTTTCCATCAACTTCGGGAAGGACGACCAGAAAGAGCTGGGTAATGTAAGCCTCGAAGAGATGAAAAGATACATGGCAGAAGGGCATTTCCCACCTGGCTCGATGGGCCCCAAGATCGAGGCATCAATTGAATTCCTGGAGAAGGACGGCGAGGAGGTCATCATCACCGAGATCGGACTGCTGGAAGATGCTCTCAAGGGAAAGGCCGGCACCCACATAGTTCGATGATTGCTGAACCTTATTCCGCCCATTTCAACCACAATGCTTAATAAATAAAGCCCCCATCACGATTTGTATGAGCTTCGAGCTTTCTGTTGTGACAAATACCCCGTTGAGCTCCATTGACGAGCTGGATGAGGCCTGCGAGATTTTTCTATCCCATATCGGCTACCTGCCAAAGGGCTACGAGTCAAGGACCGGGGCAGCTAATGTTCGGGACAGTGTGCCCTTCAGGTTGTTCGTCAACTGCCTTTTGAAGAGGCGGGACAAGGTATGGCTTATTGAAGAATTGGCTGCCGAGCTTGAAACCTCCAAGCCCACGGTCTACCGCCACATCAACAAACTGAAGTCAATGGACCTGCTGGATTTCACCCAGATAGAGGTCTCCAACAATATGTACAAGAAGGGATACAGGCTGAGATACGACAACCTGGCAAAGGCCTGGAACTTCGTGGAGGCACATGTTGGAGTGGCAATGGAGAACTACAGAAAGACGGTGGACCACATCCAGAAGCTCGTCGAGGCAGAAAGGAGGAAGTAAATGGCAAAAGAAAGTGAAGATATGCAGTCCGTAAAATTGACCGTTGGCTCCCAGTACAGAGTCAAATCTTTGGAGTCCAGAGATTCGCCCCTTATCACCCATGGAAAATTCCTGGGATACACGTCCATAGGACACGATGACGGGCTCTGCATTGAGCTGGATGACTCACACAAGGACATGACCGGAAGAATAAGGGTCATACCGATGCACATGATAGTCTGCATAGACATCATCAAGGCCAAGGACAAGGAAGAAGAGGTCCAGAAGCCCAGTAGTTCGATGTTCGGATAACATGCCAATAGAATTTGACACCAGCAGTCTGGAGGCCAGGGTTCTTAAATTGCTCCAGGAGGCATACCCGCTCACGACAGACGAGATGATGCGCAAGCTGCGCATTTCCGAATCGAGATTGAAGAGGGTGCTGGCTACATTACAGAGCAACGGCCTGGTGGCCCTGAGGCCCCTCCCGGACAAGACCTATGTCGACCTGATAAGCCAGAACTTCAGGTTCTCGGGCAGGAACCCGAGCCAGAAGAAAAAACTGAAGCACTCCAAAAGGCCTAAAAAGAAGACCGAAGACTACGACGGCCCGATGTACGGTTAGGTGGTTCATTGAGGCGCAAAGGAGTGATATCTTGAAAGCCAGACCCATGAAGGAATGGATATTTTTTGCATTCATAGCCCTGGGTATCGCATGCTCCCTCATTCTCCCCATCACAGTCGCGACATACCTGGATTATGCCGAGAACGGCTACGGCCTGGAGGCCGAAATACTGGATGCCAGGCTGGGAAACAACGATAACCTGATAGTGGAAATAGAATTGACCAACCCCGGAAAGCTGGAGATGCAGGTATATGACATACACATTGGCCTTGAAGAAGGCTCCGGTTCCATGATAGATGGGGACATTCCGACCGAGATATTCGATATCGGTAAAAGGGCAACCGAAGAAGTGATCTTTTCCTTTGACCTGAATGCCCTGCCAGACCTCAATGCAGTGGTCGGGGCGGCGGCCGGAGGAAGCCTGGAATACGAGCTCAGGATAGATATCTACATCCCGCACAGGGACGCTCACACAACCCTCATTCAAATCGGAACGATGGAGGTGGCCTGATGCCTGAGACGACCGCCGATGACAAGTTGAGTGAAATGACAAGCCAGAAGCTGGATGAGATGGGAGATACCTGGAACATCCAGGATGAGCAGATCGAGAGGCTGGAACCTTTGAAGTATTCCTCATGGCCCTGGATTGTTTTGAAGGCCGTATTCGGCATTATAATCATCACCACCATCTATCTCCTTTACGGGCTGGCCGAGGTCCCCTGGACACTGGC
>JAGLSY010000209.1 GCA_023135545.1 Thermoplasmata archaeon
TGACCTTCGAGAGCGGAAAGAAAGCGCTGGCCTTTGCCTTCACCATCGGCATGATATCCATTGCATTCATGTTCATCATCATTGAGATGCCTTTCAAAATGGGGCTCTTCGAGTTCGGGGAGGGGTACACGATGCAGTTATGGTGGCACGTTCTCTTATGCTTCATCTGTATGATCTCCTTTGTGCCGGTGGCGGCTGTGCTGGCATCATCTACTAATGTGTATGAATGAGGTAATATCATGGAATTCGAACTGAGGGGAGCCCGGGAGAAGGACATTGATGTTCTTTTCCAGATTCACAAGGATGGATATGAGGAGAATGTGAGTAAAATATGGGGCTGGGATGATGAAATGCAATCAGACATGTTCAGGAAAAGCATTGTCCTGGAGAATGTCCGGGTCATTGAAGTTCAGGGTATTCCAATAGGCTACGTCAGCGTTGATAGGAAAGAAGACCTCATATTCATACAGTCCATAGCCATCTCGTCATCCCACAGGTCGAAGGGCATCGGGACCAGGGTTATCAAGGCCGTCATAGAGGAAGCGGAAGCATCGGGCATACCGGTTCACCTCCAGGTGATGAAGATTAACAGGGCCAGAGAGTTATATGAGAGATTGGGGTTCAAGTTATATGGAGATACCGAAACCCATTTTAAATTCAAGAAGGAGCCAGAGATAGAGGGAGAGGTAGAAGTAGAGAAAGAGGAAGAGGAAGAGGTAGAGGTAGAGGGAGAGGTAGAGGTAGAAATAGAGGTGCCGGAATGAGATTGACCATTAGGATACTGCTTCTGTACAACATAATATTGACTATACCGGTCATCATCTATTTGATATTCTGGTCGGTAATCACAATTTCCCTGTTTTCCCTGGTCGTCTTTTTCTTCGCCCTCCTTGTGCTTCTGCTGGTGCTGGCCATCTTCAAGGCGGTCAGGCTCAAGGTAAGGATACTGAGGGATGTCAGGGACCACAAGCTCCAGCCGGTCAAGGCGATATACAAGGGAGCGTCAAAGGTCAATTTCAGAGGGTATCTGATCTTCTATCCCATGATGTTCGTCATGGCGATCAACTCTCCCATCGGCGGGATTTTCATCATAATCGCGGACATAATTGCCTTGCCTCTCCTGATAAAGATCATCAAGCTGGAGAAGGAATACAAGGACCTGAAGGAGCACATGTGCATCGGCCAGTGCAGGTGCAAGAGATGCAAGGTAGCTCTATTCTACCAGCCAAATCGCCAGCAATGGGTATGTTACAAGTGTGGGGATAGGTATTAGGTAGGTAATAGGTAATAGCCAGTAGGGGTCCCAGTAATTGGTAGCGTGGGTTACAACATTACCCAGTGTGGCGGGGGGCCGGAAGGCGGGCATAGCCAACACCAGTGACAGATATTTCAACGCACAAACCCTCCAACTCAATCACCCTTTTATATCTGATAATAGATTGCCAGCTTAGATGTCCGACGAATACTACCAGGAGATCATCGAGGCCATACTGGCAGGCCATGTAAAAACAAAGGACGAGATACAGAGAATGAAGATATCCCTTTGCAAAAAATACTCCATGGACAAGATACCCAGCGATGCCGACATTCTGGCCCGCGTCGATGAATGCGATATGGAGATACTGGAGCCGATACTTCAGATAAAGCCGGTGAGGACCATAAGCGGGGTTGCGGTCGTGGCCGTCATGACATCGCCCCACGATTGCCCACATGGAAAGTGCATTTATTGCCCGGGGGGTGTGGAGAACGGAACCGCCCAGTCATATACCGGAAGAGAGCCTGCCGCGCTGAGAGCCGCGAACAACGATTTTGATCCCTACCGACAAGTCGAATCCAGGCTGGGCCAGTTGAGGGCGATAGGACACAAGACCGGCAAGGTGGACCTGATAATCATGGGCGGGACATTCACGGCCCGGGAGCCGGATTATCAGGAGAACTTTATCAAGGGGTGCTTCGACGGGATGAACTACTCGGCAGCTGGCAGTCTTGAGGAAGCACAAATTCTCAATCAAAAGGCGGAGGCCAGGTGTATCGGCATGACCGTCGAGACCAGGCCCGATCACTTCATGGAGCCGCAGATCGATGCCTCGCTGGCCCAGGGAGCGACAAGGGTGGAACTGGGTGTCCAGACACTCAACGATGCAACCCTGGAGGCCATGAAACGGGGCCACGGAATTACCGAGACCGCGAGGTCCACGCAGTTAGCCAGAGATGCAGGGATGAAGGTCGGCTACCACATGATGCCCGGACTTCCCGGTGAAACCCCGGAAACAGACCTGGCCACCTTTGATAAATTATTCACGGATGCGAGATTCATGCCCGACATGTTAAAGATTTATCCGGTGCTGGTCATCGACGGCACGGAACTGCACAAGATGTGGAAGAATGGAGAATACGAGCCCTACAATTTGGAGGAACTGGTCAACCTGCTGGCCGACATCAAGGAAAGACTGCCGCCCTGGGTGCGGATTCAGAGGATACAGCGCGATATCCCTGTCCAGCTGGTCGAGGCAGGGGCGAAGAAAAGCCATGTGAGGGTGCTGGCCCAGGATGAACTGAAACGCAGGGGAAGCAAGTGCGGCTGCATCAGATGCCGGGAGGCTGGCCACAACCTGTTGAAGGGCAGGGAAACCGATAAGATAACCTTGAGGAGCCAGCACTATAACGCGGCAGGCGGAACCGAGCATTTTATCTCTTACGAAGATGTGGAAAATGATATCCTGGTGGCCTTTGCCAGGCTGCGTCTGGTGTCGGAAAATGCTCACAGGCCGGAACTGAGCCAGGGGGGCGGAAATGGGGCTATAATCCGGGAATTGAGGGTGCTGGGCCAGGCTGTCCCCATCGGAGAAAAGAAGGACGATGCCTGGCAGCACAAAGGCTACGGAGAACTATTAATCGAACAGGCCGGAAATATTGCCGGCCAGCATGGTATAAACAGGCTTCATGTAATGAGCGGTGTGGGCGTTAGAGAATATTATAAGAAGCTGGGATTTGAAAGAGATGGGGCCTATATGGTTTTAGATTTGTAAGGCCCCCCAAGGCTAAAACGTGGGCACAGACCATGCCAAAAGTTATAAATAGTTATAAAACATTATAATTAATAACGAAAAATAACGAGGTATTACGATGGTTCAAGCTGTCATAAATTTGGAAGAGCATGAAAATAGGATCATTAATGTTGTCAAAGGTAAATTTGGCTTGAAAAATAAATCAGAAGCTATTAGTCTGATAATAAATGAGTATGAGAGGGAATTATTGGAACCGGAACTCAAGCCAGAATACATTGAAAAGATGAAAAAACGGGAGAAAGAACCTACTGTCAAGGTCAAGGATTTCGGAAAGCATTTTGGGTTGAACTAGAATGTACGATTACGAACTGAGGAAATCCGTTGAAACTATTTTCTTCAAACTCGCTAAAAAGAGACCAAAGCAATTAGAAATAATTTATAAAAAGATTGAAGAGATCATATCGAACCCACATCGCTACAAGAATTTACGTAATCCGCTTCAACATCTGAAACGTATTCACATTGACAAAAGTTTTGTACTGGTGTTTTCCATAGATGAAACAAACAAAATGGTTACGATCGAAGATTATGATCACCATGATAACATCTATAAATGATGGCAAGGTTGTTAAACTGGATTGAACCCCTTCACAAAACCCTGTACCAATTTACTTAAATATCAACCGGCCAATATCATATCTGGATAAGAAGAGATGAGAGCCTTGGGATTTGGATCGATATTGAAGAAGCGGATACCTGACAGCCAGAAAAGAATGCGGATCGTAATTACCATATTCCTGATAGCCGTGATACTTCTCCTGGCCGGGGCCAAATATTCTGCATGGTGGGTTGTCGAGAATACCTATGACAGGGGTGATGAAACTTTTTTGACCCAGGTTATCAAATGTGGGTTAACAGAGGCAAGGCAGGGGTATTTGACAGAAGACGGCATAGATTATACCCAGTTTAACTATACATATGACCAATCATCATTTCAAAATGATTTCTGGCGGGAGATCATGGACATGTTCAGGGGTGTCACAATCCTTCTTTTTATTTGCCTGGCTGCATTATCTGTCTACCTACTTTTCTGGCCCTATATGTGGAAAAAGAGGTTCTCGGTTTACCTGCCCATGTTCTTTGCCTTTATTCTAGGGCTCGGCATATGGCTGGCTCCCCTGTACATGGTGCTCGATTTTCCACAGGTGGAAGATACGCCACTCACATTCTACGGATCCGAAACAACAGATTATGGTTATGCGTCCTGGGGGCCGTCCTGGGGGTGGTTCATGGTGCTGGCCGCGGCAATTTTATGCTTGGCACTTGCATTCTACCTATGGTTCAACAAGGCGGCATTCGGCGCGGTTGAGCCTCTGTCCAAAACAATAAAAAGAACTTATATGGCACACAAAAAATCGGTAATTATTTCCACGATTGCCCTCATCATCTGCGTGATTCTCGCTCTTTCATACCTGTTCGTTCCATTCATATTTTTCGAAGACGTTGATGGAGACGGTTTTCTCAACTCGGAGGATGCCTTCCCCAGGGACTCCACAGAATGGCTGGACTATGACCGGGACGGCATAGGCGACAACAAGGATGAACTGGTGGCCTACGAATACATACCAATCAATAATTTTTATGACCTGCCTTTACCCGGCCCTGTTGATAAGGAGCCAGTGATGAGGATAAGACCTGCATCCGGCGGTTCTGAAAATCTGGCGGACAGGATCTACCTCGCATCCGGCAATGGTACAATGATCAATCCCTATGGAATCTATGCCTGGGACACCAATGACGGGGGCAATGCCTGGGACCAGTTGAGCGTCTTCCCGACAAACTCGAAGATCACGGCAGAGCCTCTTGGCATCAATTTGGGTGACTGGACATCCACATCAAATATGGATTTCAGGATATTTCTGGGATGCGAGAATGGAATGTTATATGTTATAAGGGATGGCCTTGACTCGACAACCGCCCCATCGGGCCAGGAAATATGGTCCAAGCAACTGAACGGCTCGGTTACCTGCATTGAGATTCTCGAATCAACTTCGGGGCCTGGGCTGGATATTAACGACAGGTTATACGTCGGAACCGATGAAGGAACCGTATACATATTTGACGGGCTGTTCAATAATATAGCAGAAAGCCGGATGGGTGGTTCGGGAATAATCCAGATTATCATAGGCGATGATGGGGATATTGTCCATTTCGTCTCCGATGATGGAGGTGTGACAAGTTTCATCCCTCACAATGATACTTATTCATGGTCACCGTGTGTACGACCTGCCATTTTCGACCCGGATTCGCAATATTCGAGAAATAACACAGCAATATCGGAGGATATCATATACATCCCACATATGTCTGGCCGGTTGTTTGCTATTTCTATGGCAGATGGAGAAGAGGTCCCTGGATGGGAAGACGGAATAGAACTTGTCAACAATGACGGCGCCGAGATGAATGTGAGCCTGACGGCTCCGTATGTGAGCCCGGATGGAAGCACTATTCTGATAGGTTCGGAATCGGGCTGGCTCTATTGCCTGAACGGTACCGGACATATCAAATGGAGTTACAACACCTATGGGAGTATCCGAGCGGCACCGTATTGGGATTCGGTTTACAGCAGGAATATATTTGTCACCACCAACTATGATGACGGCTCCAGCCGGCTTTTCTGCCTTAGGATGGATGGGAACTTCACATATTCAGCAAGACTGGAGGGGCAGTCAAATATCACCCCGATGGTATACGACGACCATGCCTCGGAGGACGAGCAGCAACACATTGGCCAGGGAGAGGTTATCATAGTTACCACAGAGAGAATATATTCCTGGAGAGCTAATGCGTAATACTGGAATGTGGAATTATTATTGTCCACATTCCAAAGAGGGTCACAGTGTTATCCTACATGGGTGATAGCAATACCCAGCATGGTGGGGGAAGGATGGAGGGGATGGACAGCACCATTGGAGGAACTTTCAACTAGCCAGGCATCTCCTATTTTCAATTGCACGTTCATGCCAACGATTGCACGATTGTGCCAATAATACAATATATACTCACGGCCATTTTTTAATTAGAAAACAGAAAAAGAAGTAAAAGGAAACAGGAAGTGTAAAGATGAAAAATGAAATAATTGCCATGATAGTGATTGCGTGCGTGTTCGTGAGCGGCATCATCATCTCTGCGTCAAGCCAGGGAGATGTGGACAATCCAAAGAATATCATTATTCCATCAGGGGAAGGGGCCAACACAGACCACATACCCATCACCTTCTCAAGCTGGGAAAGCCAGGATGTTGATGATGATGGTGATGATATTCCAGGGCTTGATAGATTTGGTTCATTTCAGGATATTGTCGATTATCTTGATATTGACCTGAATGCGAGCACTGGCTATGGATACCCGACCTATTATCGGTTTGAGAACCAGAACATGATGGTGGACGAGGGCGCATCGATCGGTTCACCCAGTTTGAGCTTCAGCTTCGATGATGCCGATGGTTCGAGCAAATTGGGAGGCGATTATTCATCGACCAATGTGCAGGTGGATGGCGTGGACGAGGGCGACATCGTGAAGACCGATGGGAATTACGCCTATATCGTGTCCAGCGACCGCTCCACCCTCATGATAATCGATGTCCGGCCGGCCGAAGAGATGAAGATAATAACACGGATAAAAATGGATTCCAGCATAGTGGATATTTACCTGGTCGGGGACAAGCTAGTCATGATTGGCCAGAGCTACTTCTTCGAGGGCGGCCTCTACAGGAGCAGTTATCAATATTCCAACCAGCCGGTTATCGATATTCAGGTGCTGGAGTTGAACGACAGGGTAAATGTCACGCAGGCCAGGAACGAAACCCTGAAAGGGCATTACCACACTTCCAGGATAATCGACGACCACCTCTACCTGGTTTCCACGATATCTGGCTATACCCTCAGGGCCGAAAAGGAATTGCCCATCCCCGCAAACAGGACCTACTGCATCGAGAATGACGAGGTCTCACAGCAGTTTACTTCTTTCATGTCCATGAACATCGAAGATAACACAACCGAATCCAAGGTTGCCACAATCCTGATGAGCACAGCCAGCAACATCTACGTTTCCAGCGGTAATATTTACATAACCCACATGGACTACGGAAACCATGATGATTGGGTATGGAATGACGGGCGGAGAACCCAGGCTACGGTTATCCACAAACTGTCACTGGACGGCGACACCATCTCCTATGTGACAAGCGGCAAGGTGCCTGGCTATCTGCTTAACAGATACTCGATGGACGAGTTTGGCGGGTATTTCAGGGTGGCCACCACAACCAACTGGGGCTCCAGCAACCAGGTTTATGTGCTTGATTATGATCTGGAAATCGTGGGAAGCATCGAAGATATCGCGCCCGGCGAGAGAATATACTCGGCCAGATTTGTCGGGGAAAAGGCGTATCTTGTAACTTTCAGGCAGGTGGACCCCTTCTTCGTGATAGACCTGAGCGACCCGGAGGACCCCGAGATACTGGGCGAGCTGAAGATACCCGGCTATTCGGATTATCTCCACCCCTATGACGAGAACCACATAATCGGCATCGGCAAGGACGGCAGGTCGGTCAAGGTTTCGCTATTCGATGTTACAGATGTCGAGAACCCGAAGGAGCTGGACACCATGATGATAGGTGACTGGGGCTCGGATTCCAAGGCCCTTTACGACACCCACGCCTTCCTGTTCAGCAGGGAGAGGAACATGCTGGTCATGCCCATGTACGTATATGGAAATTATAATTCATACTATGGCCAGGATAACTGGGCCGGGGCTTACGTCTTCGATATTTCCCCGGAAAACGGCATAACGCTGAAGGCGGAGATCAGCCATGAGGTTGAGATGGAAGATGATGTTTACATGCCCTACAACTACTACAACTACTTCGAGCAGGCCGACAGGTCATTCTACATCGACGATGTGCTGTTCACGGTATCGTACCAGATGTTGAAAGCCACCAGCCTGGACGACTACGACCACATAAAGACTATCAACTTGGATTAGAAACACTCCATAAAAATCTTAAAACGTCTGGTAAAGCGCCATGTTTTTGCCCACAATGGCGCTTAATTTATCTTTTATTTCACGACAATGCCGGCTTAGCATCATAAATCAAAATTTACATAACTCAATGATGCACGCTGACCATTATTGTTTCATGCATTCATTTCACAACAATGCTCGCATAGCCTACCACATCGGCCATCGGCCTGACATCCCCGGACGTCGCATATTTGAGAAGCTCGGCCTTCGTGCCGTTGACCGCCTCCAGCATGGCCATTATCGGCCCGTAGCCGCATGCCGAGATGTTGTGGCGCGTTATGGTGGTGTAAAAGCCCTTGGTGTCCAG
>JAGLSY010000021.1 GCA_023135545.1 Thermoplasmata archaeon
TCTCGGCATTCAACTGCTGGCTAACGACCGAGAGGTCTGCTGTATCGAATATCCGGATAATTCCATTGTTCAACCCGATTGCCAGCCTGTCTCCGGATGGGCTGTATGCCGTGCTCTGGGAAAAGCCTCCTTGGGCATCCCGATCCACCCGTGTCATGGCTGTGGCTGGGTCGGATATGTCGATGACGGAAAACTGCCAGCTTCCCCGAGCGACCGCAACACTGCCGCTGTCCGGGCTTATCGATATACAGTCTTTGAGGCCGGTGTATGCTCCGGTTGAATTCATAAGGGTCCAGTCTGCCGTGCTCCATACGTAAACATCATCCTCCGAGTTGGCCACAAGGTAGTTTCCGTCAGGGGCCCATTCCACAGATATCAGGGGGTCGGTGGCTCCGGCCAGCACCCTCACTTTTTCGCCGGCATCGCTCCACAGGTAAACCTTTTCATTGTCACCGCCTTTGGCGCCTGTTCCGCCGCCTGGGTCCATTCCATCTGCGCAGCTGGCCAGCATGTTATGGACCTGGCTGTAGGCCATGCTGTTTACCAGGGTGGTGTGGGATGATTCGGCATCGATATGGTAGCCTTCAGGGTCGGGAACTCCTGTCGGACCGATGCTGGCTCCTCCGGTCCCGTTGTCGAAATCCAGATAGAGGCCGAAGGTTTTGGAGACCTGGGCCGCGCCGCTCCTGAATCCGAAATACCAGTTCTCGCTGTCCCTGGTAACATAGAGATTTGTAAGGTCGAAATCGTCGGTTGCCGTCTGCCAGTTTTCCCCGTCCCAGTACATTCCATCATTGGAGACCGGCACGCTGGATGTGAACAGCCTATCCCGTGAATTGAAGTCGGTATCCTTGCCAGTCATTTCGAAACGGGGGCTGTGGAAGTATTCGAAGGAGGGCATTGTCCCGTCCTGGGCCTCCTCGCCGGTGGTGGAAGTATCGGCGAACCAACTGTTCTCGGAGATGGTGCCCTTGGCCACGTACTCGGCCAGGGATTCGACATCCATTGCCACCGGCCAGCCTAGATTGTACGGTGTGTAGGAATATGTCGCGTTGATTTCCAGCCCTTCGCCCAGCGGGGGAGTGAAGGTAAGCTGGCCTGATGTGAGATTCACTGTATAATCGACATCCTTCGTCATAATGGTCGAATTCTTGTAGAGGAGGACGCCTGAATAAGATACACCGCCACCGGGCAGATTGAAATACTCCTGGCCGTCGGAGGATTTGACGATAATCGTGGCCTTTTCTACACTGACATTGCCAACCCGCAGGAGGGAATCCCTCAACTCGGCCTTGCAGAAATCGACGCCGGTGTCGGCTATTCCAACGACCACGCCAGAACCGTCCAGAGCGGCGTAGCTGGCCTCCACATCCGAAACATACTGGGCGTCCCTGAAGCTCCAATTCTGAAGTCCTGAAACCCCTTGAATAATATTCGAATAATCCAATGCTGTCGGTGATATGGGTAAGGAGGCAAAGCCCTGGGGAATATTTTTATTTCCTGCAGAATGACCGGCCTCAACCGTTTTGTCATCTTCAGGGCCCGCGGATGCGGCATCGATTTCATCAGTATCTGAAACATCTATACCAGTATCCTTGATTTCAATGCCGGTTTGGCCTGAAAATGCTGCAATTTGTGAAAATATAAATCCAAATATAATAAATATAACGAAGAGTTTATTTATCCTTCTCACCTGAACCACTTCCTTGATAATGATATGATTTTACTGTTATTTATACATTGTCGAAAATAGTTCGAAGGGTTATGGATATCTATTCATTGTGTAGGTGACTTTAATACTAATGTGTGCAATGAAATTATTTTCAATAGTTAATTATTCAAATGACCAATTAAATCAAAAATAAGTTGACAATGTTCATATGGCCTTCTAATAAAGAAACTTATAAATACTCCATAATTCATATATTCAATACTAGGTTGTTGGGATATAGGGATATGTTTTAACAATTTGAAACAAAAATAAATATTAACGATAAAGAAATGGAAGGTCGGGCCAATTCCAATAGCCTGGTTTGCATTGATTTATTGTGACTTTGAGGAAGGATATAAGGAGGAAGGTCCGATGCAAAGAAATAAAATCAATTTGATGACTATGTTAGCAGTATTTGTAGCCATATCGATGATAGCCCCGACAACATTTTTGATGGCCGAGGATGGTATTGGCCAGGCTGCTGCTCCAAACGATTCCGAAGATTTCTACACTGTCATCTTCGGCGACAACGCCCAAAAGCAGAGCCTTTTGCGGGAGAATGGAATTGAAATCGTAAAGATGGATCAATGGGGAGCTGTCATAAAAGCAAATTACAACATGAAGCAGAACATGGGTGCGAAGTACATGATAAATGACATGCCAGATAGGACAAGGGTAAAACTCATGGAGGCCGGAGTGGAATTTGATTCCAGACTGGGCTATGATGTGCCTGCCAAGTGGAAGAAGGAAGGAAGTGACCTGTATCTCGTGCAGTTCGTGGCCCCGCTTGAGACAGACTGGCTTGATGGCTTAAGGAGCATATCAAGTGCATACTTCAACACTATTGGCGACAACCTGGCCGTTGTCAAGCTCTCGCCGCAGCAGAAAGAAGCCGTGGCAGCTATGCCTTACATTGAATGGATGGATACATACCAGCCCTATTTCAAGGTATTCCAAAATGCCAGGGAGCAGACCGGGGAATTCATGATCAAGGCTACACCCATGGGTGTATCCATCGAAGAGCTGGCACATCAAATGACGCTGCTCGGAGCATTGGACACGGCGCTCAACGACGGGTGTTCCATGGTGGAGGCCACTGTCACAGATTCAATTCTTCCGGATATTGCAAAGCTTGAATCGGTCGCCATGATCCAGTACTATCCAGAGATGGTCCAGCAGGGTTCGATGAGCGGGGAAATAGTCGGCGCACATTGTGCATGGGATGTAACTCGCAGCAACCTGCCGCAAGCCATTCGGGGCGAGGGGCAGGTCTACCAGCACCAGGATCTGGGCATAGACGCCAGCCATCAGGATTTTACAATGGGAGCACTGGGCAACCGGCTTATATACGCCGAAAGTTCGACCGACTCCAACAGCCACTCCACCACCTGCGTGGGGATGGCCGCGGGAAACGGATATGACATGGAAGGCTGGCTGGGTCAAGGCCTTGATAACATGGACAGGAACTATTACGATCTGGCTCCCACCAACCCGCAGGGATTTCTGGACCGTGTCGGATTTGCCGGCAGGGCACCGGAGACTGGCATAGTTTCCTACAACGGCCTTCTGACCAGCGAGTGGGATGACGGGTACACCACTTACGGTGCCAGGGTATTCTCCAACTCCTTCGGCCCCGGCCCCGTGACACAGGGGTATACCAATGACGGCGATGTGTTCATGACCGCCTATCCAGAGGGATTGATAGTCTTCTGCATGTGCAATTACGGCCCCAATGAAATGACTGGCTCGGGAGTATGCAACGGAAAGATGAACCTGGGCGTAGGTGCAGTGGAGAACAACAGAGGCGACTGGTTCCAGTCGGACGACAACCCGTTCCAGATATGGGCTAGCTCTTCCAAGGGCCCTGTCAGCCCGAGCGATCTCAGAGTCAAACCCGATGTGGTGGAATTCGGCGCGGGAATTCTCTCTTGCAAGTCCGATGACAGTGGCGATGATGCTAATACTGTATATAGAGGCGGCGAGAACATTGCCGCCTGGATGGTCAATTACGACCCCGATGCCAGGGGAGACTACCAGAAGAACCAGGGGACTTCGTTCTCTTCTCCGGCAGCGGCCGGGGATTGCATCCTCATCAGGGACTATCTGGAAGATATCAAAGGCATAGCAATACCAGATCCGATACTGATAAAAACATATCTGATCCACGGCGCCCAGGACATGGGCTATGGATTCCCAAGCTACGGACAGGGCTGGGGCTTGTGCAACATCGAGTACTCGATATGCCCGCCGGCACCGCTCACAAATGTTTACTGGGAGGGCACGGCTTCTGACAGCTGGACAATCGATGTCAACTCAGCCGGCGCACCCCTGAAGGTTACAATGTCACACTGGGACTCCGGCACAGCTTCCGGAACCCTGACCACGGATTACGATGTTGTCGTAACTTCACCAACCGGCAAGAGATACGAGGGCAATGCCTTCGCCGAGTCCATATCTACAGAAATCAACGGCCCGGCCGACTGGTCCGGATGCGCTTTCCCGAGCTGGGCGCAGAGCGACGGTATCGGCTCAGGGCCCTATGACTGGGACACGGCGGATGACGGTGGCGACGACATAAACACCGTGGAAGTCTGCCTCATCGACAACCCGGAGAAGGGCATCTGGATAGTTGACGTAGATGCCAAATCCGGTGCAGGACCGTCCTGGTTCGTGGTGGCATCGGCCGACTTCGGACCTGTTGACAGCTACAATGTCGAGATGGCGCAAGATGCCAATCTCGTGTATTCCATGTCCGATGGCTACGGAACTTGCGCGTACCAGGCAAGCCCCGGAGATACGGTGGCCGTGGGATTCACGGTCCAGAATTTCGGAACCAATGCAGACACCATTGACCTTGCAGCAACACGCCAGGACTACGGCTACGGCATAGGAAGCCCGATTCCGGCAGGCTGGAGTGTCACATATGACACAGGCTCATCACAGGCACTGGCCTCTGAAGATATTGTCCATGTGACGGCATACGTGACCACATCCGGGACGGCCGCCGAAGGAACTTATGCCCTGAAGGTGACGGGCTCATCCACAAATTCGGTAATAGCCCAGGATTACATTATTTTCAATGTGGACATAATAGACCAGAGGCTTCCGGACAGGGTTCGGGTCACCGACCATCCGTTGGCGGACATGTCACCCGGAGTGGCGGCTTGGAATGACGGAGGTACGGAATACGTTGTAGTTTCATATCAGCACGATACCGGTATGGGAGAAAGGGTTGCTGTTAGCGTTTCAAATGACGGCGGCCAGAGCTTCGGTAACCAGATAATTATAACCTCGGAAGCCGACGACCCCCAGTACCTTAACCTGAAGGTTGCTCCGGCAGGCCATGATTACGAGGGCCGGATGTTCATCAGCTACAATTCCATGCAGCCACTTCTCAGCGGCTACAACTGGGATGAGGTCTCCAACCGCCGATGCATGATCTGCTATGCAGACCCGCCTTACGACACCTGGAATGTTGTGGCCGCCTTCGACAACGGAGAGGGGCCCGCATCCTTCAACGATTACAGGGCCACAGATGTCGGATTCTGGATTAACCCCGGTGGCCCTGACGAGGTCCACCTTATCGAAGAGAACTATTATAACAATGCCGATGACATGAACAGCGCCTGGGAGGATATAATGACGGCCGAGAGGATATCCATGGACGGCGGGGCAACCTGGCCGGTCACCAACGAGATAAACACCGGCTCACTTAATTTCGCCCCCTCGGCATCAGACGACAGCGGCGACCTCATTCTGACATTCTATGAAAGCTCCGGCGGCAGAAGAATGTATTACACAAGATACACTGGCTCCTGGGGAGCGCCCGTAGTCGGAATGGACTTCGGCAGCGA
>JAGLSY010000210.1 GCA_023135545.1 Thermoplasmata archaeon
GGGAAAACACTTGAGGAGATCGAGGTGGAGTTCGGAGATGTCCTGAAAGAATGGGATGGAAAGATGGAGGGGGTTCGGGGGATGAAGGATATATTGTCACGGATATTCGAACGTTAGTTGTACATATACTATCTTTATAGATATTCAAATGGCGCCCATCTCATGTAACCCCATTTCAACTTTTTGATAGCCAGTAAGTTTGACTGGGCCAGTACATTTATGGCCTGGTAGTTTACAAAATCATTTACGGTTCAGAGATTACTTGAGAGATAATATAGAGGCTGTACATGAATACAGTGCTTTAAAAAAGGAACTGGCTTCAAAATATGAGCACGATATAGATAGCTATATTGAAAAGAAAACGACCTTCATAACAAGAATATTATCTATAACTGGCTTGAAGCAAAGCCAGTTAATTGAAATTGCTTCGCAGAATAAAAAATAAAAACAATTGGCCGGAGGCCATATGTTTTTATTGACTGTGCATCCCCAGAGTTGAATCAACGATTTTCCAAGCCGCGAATATATTTCTTTTTATCATTTCCCATTTAGTTGAGTCATAAACCGCTCTTTCAAGTATCATGTCAATGAACCTGTCAAGTGTTTCCCTATTATATTGCTCTGGCTCTCCTCCAATATCGGTGATGCTTTTCTTAATGACGAATTTTCCAAGCGGGCCAGCATGTTCGACTATTATCTCTTCCATTATCTGCATCTCGAGTTCATTAACCATCCGATTCCAACTCCTTCATGGCCCTCTGCACTCTTTCGGAAATAATTATGAAGTTCAATTCCAGCCTTCCGATGTCACCTGAACTTTTAACCTCGATTTTTGTTTCTAAATCTCCCTTACTTATCTTATCCGCAGCTTCTGTCAGGGAAACAAATGGTTTCATTATGGATTTGTTTAGATATAAAATGAATATGAGAAGCATTATCACGGAGAAAATAAATGAAGCAATAAATGGACCAAAAACAGTATCCAATGAAAGGAAAATGGGAATAGCTGTGATCACCGGATTCAATATCAGGAACAGGAGCAGACTTAGCACTATTTTTTCCCCGATGGCCAATCCTTTAATCTCTCTGTCATCTGAATGCTTTTCCATATCCGGAGGTCCCAACATATCAAAAGCTATTTTCAAACTGGACTTCATTCTTGATAATGATAGAGAAAAGGATTCGATTTCATCTCCTGTTTCCACAGCAGTATCTACATCCAGATTACCTCTGGCCATCTCTTCTGTGGCTGTTACAAGCTTTTTTATTGGTTTGGCTATCCATTTTCTCAGATATAATCCAACAACCAGACAGATTATCAATGATACTGGCAAGGTCAAGACTGGAATCAAAAAATCAAGAGCCTCTCTGTTCAGATCAAAGATGCTGATAAAAAACGAAACTATACCTGGAATAACTCCGGAAATCAAATAGAAAATCAAGAACCCCAATGCCAGTTTGATATCTACAGACCATCTAACATGATTTTTCATGCTGGCCCATATGGAATTCCTATTATATGGATGTTATGATACATTTTATCTAAATTTTTTGTGTTGGCTATTCATATAGTTGTGTACAATGTGTTTCTGGCAATAAAGTCATAATCCATGAATATCAAAAGCATAAGGATTACCTAAATGGGCATTGGTGATTGCCCAGCAAACCCTTATATACTCGAATACCTAACATCGAGCAAGAGTGATATTATGACAGAAAATGACCACGTCATCAAAACCTCTGGCTTAGGCAAATCCTTCAAGCAGGTCAGGGCGGTTGATGACCTGAGTTTGACAGTCAACAAGGGCGATATATATGGCTTCCTGGGGCCCAACGGTGCCGGAAAGACCACAACCATCAAGCTGATCCTCGATCTGGTACAGTCAGATGGAGGAGAGATATGGCTCAACGGAATTAACATAACCGAGGGCGGTGTGTCTGTAAGGGAGGGTATCGGATACCTTCCCGAAAGGGCGCAGTTCTACCGCAACCTGACGGCCATCCAGACACTGGAATTCTTTGCCGAGTTGAAAGGCGTTGACAAGGAGCAGTGCGACGAGCTTCTGGCCAAGGTGGGGATGGACAGGTGGAGGGATAAGAAGATGGGCACCTTCTCCAAGGGAATGGTGCAGCTTGTGGGCGTTGCCCAGTCATTGCTCGGCAATCCCCATCTTCTCATACTGGACGAGCCCACATCCGGCCTTGACCCGAGATGGTCCAGGGTGCTCAAGGATATCATGTTAGAAATGAACGCCCAGGGCACGACAATATTCTTTTCATCACATTTGCTTTCCGAGGTGCAGGAACTCTGCAATCGCATTGCCATCCTCAACCAGGGGAAGCTGGTCATCGAGGATACGGTGGCCAACGTCAGCGGTGGAATGACCCACAAGCCAAAGCTGGTCATTCGGGTTTCCGGGGATGCTGGCAAGGCCGTCGAGGCTCTGAGAGCCGGCGGCTTTGAGGAAATAACTGTTCACGGAAACCAGATCTCCGTGCCGGTGGAAAGCACTGAAAAATCCAAGGTGCTTCAACTGCTGGCCGAGGCCCAGATAGGCATCGAGGATTTCAAGACCGTGGAGCCGTCATTGGAGGACGCTTTCATGGGCTATATCGGCAATGAGGCCGTTACAGGAGGTGTTATGAATGAACCTTGAGATCAATCTCAGGAAAATCAAGGCCATATCAATGAAGGAGTTCATGGACAATGTGAGGAACAAATGGGTGCTGGCTCTTAGTCTCATCTTCCTGGTTCTGACAATTGTCTTTTCCTACTTCGGAGGGGCCACTAGCGGCGGTAGCGTTGAGTTCCAAGGCTATGAAGACACGGTCGCTGCATTGTCCACCATCGCCGCGATGCTGCTTCCCATAATAGCCATCATGCTGGGCTACGGCACGGTGATAAGCGAGCGGGAGAACGGCTCCTTGGGCGTCGTCCTTGGCTGTCCGGTTTCCAGATTTGACGTGATAATCGGGAAATTCTTCGGCCTTGGCGCAGTGTTGCTTGTGACAATCTTCCTCGGCTTCGGAATTTCCGGGGTAATAGTAGGTGCACTGGCAGGTTTCTCCGGCGGCCTGGAATACTTCCTCTTCATGGTGCTGACCTTCCTCTTCAGTTTCTTCTTCCTGGGCTTTTCTATACTCATGTCAACCCTGGCCAACAAGCGCTCGACGGCAATAGCCGGCGGTCTGGTAATATTCTTCAGCGGCATGATAGCTGGAACCATCCTATTTGGCATATGGGTGGCAACCGGGGGAGATATGGGAGCCATGCTGGACCAGGTAATGAGCGGCGGCACCTTTGAACTGCCTGACTGGCTGTGGGCCGGCTACTACTTCAGCTTCATGGATATTTACCCGATGGGCTCCATGGAGATCTTCGGGGCCAGTGACTTCATGGGATACCAGTTCGATTACCCTGGGTTCATAAACGCACCGTACATCTTCGCCTGGTTCACCTTCCTGTCGGCCCTGACCTTCGTATCATCGCTACTGATGTTCAACAAGAAGGACCTTTAGAGGAACTACCAATGGACGAATCCGGCATCCTGTACAAAGAGACCATACACTGGACAGAGATAACAATAATACTCGGTATACTGTCTGTAATATTCATCATGCTGGCCTATTTCTTTTTCACAGAGCCCGTGGAAGAAGGGGTGGTCGCCGGAATCGTGTTCCTGTGCGTGGCTCCCATCTTTGCATTTTTAGCCCTCTTTTTCAGGAAGCTGGACATCATAGTTCACGGTCAAGGCCTGACGGTGGGCTGGCTCTACAGGAAAAAGGAATTCTCCTGGGATGAAATAGAGGGTGCTAGAAAGGACGACCGTTCTTCCCTGAGATA
>JAGLSY010000211.1 GCA_023135545.1 Thermoplasmata archaeon
GGAATGACAGCCGATTTCAAGGAAATTCTAAAGGACATGCGCCGGGTATCCAGAAAGCTGAGGAAGGGCAACAAACTGGTCGTCAAAACAGAGCTGGGAACAGACATTCAGATGGATATCAAAGGAAGAGCCTGGGTAACCGAAGATACCGGTATCTGCCACAAACGCGGAGACTTCACAAATCTTCCGGCAGGCGAGATGTTCATATCGCCACTGGAAGGCACGGCCAGCGGTGTCATCATGATAGACGGGAGTTTCATGGACCCATTACTGAATCCGGTCAAGGTGAATGTCAAGGATGGCTACGCCACAAGGATAGTCGGGGCTCATGATGCCGTGAAGGAACTGAACAAGGGCGGAAAGACTGGCCGTAACATCGCAAAGCTGGGAATCGGAATGAACCCGGAAGCCAACATCATCGGCAAAATTCTGGAGGACACCAAGGTTCTGGGCACGGTGAATATCGCATTCGGCGACAACTCAATGTTCGGTGGACGAGTCAAATCAGCGGTTCATCTGGCCGCCATAATCAAGAACCCAACGGTCGTCATTGATAATGTCATTGTTATGAAGGATGGCGAGCTGAAAGTTTGATGCTGGCTATCGCTCTTTTATAATTTCAGAATGGTGTATTTAGATTTATATAAAGAATATCAAAATCCCTTCAACCGTTCCTTGAGTTGAGATAATTCGTCCTGGCGCTTTCTCCAGGCATCTTCCTTGTCCTTGAGGGCCTTCTCTCTCTCGTCCAGTTCCTGGGCCTTGGCCTTCATCTCCCCTTCGACCTTGTCACGGACCTCTTCTTCCTTCTTTTCCAGCTGCCATTCCCTGGCAACCAGCTTGTCCTCTTTGGCCTTGAGGAGTTCCTCTCTCTCCTTCAGGTCGGTCTCGTACTGCTCCAGGTTTTCTCTCTCGTCCATCACCCTGGCCAGTTCCGTCTTTATTGAGTTGAGTTTTGCCTCGGCCTCTGCCTCCTGCTTGGCAATCTCCTTTTCTTTCCTGGCCAGCTCGCTTCTCGAGGCCTTGAGGTCTTCGTTCTTCTTTGAATGGGCCTTTTCCTTCTTCACGGCTTCCCGCTCCAGTTTTTGAACCCCAATAACCAATGCCTTTTCGGCCTCGCTTAGGGATGCATCCCTGTCGTCCAGGTCCTGCTCCCTTTCGTCAAGCTGGCTTGACAGTTTATCAAGTTCGGTGGCTCGGTTGTGCAGGTCGGCTTCGACATCCTGAAGCTTGGCCTCCGTGGCTTTCATCTCGTCGGCTCTGTCATTTAGGAAATGGTCATGTTCATCCAGCGAAGCAGCACGCTCGTCAAGTTTCTTGACATGCCTGTCAATCTTCTTCAGCTCGTTGCGGATGCTGGCCTTCTGTTCCTTGGTGAAAGCCGCTAACTCGGATTCTCGGTCGTCCAGCTTCTCCTCCCGGTCCTGGAGTTGTTCTTCCTTCTTTTTTAGCTCCATGGATTTGCCTTCCAGCTCGGTTCCCAGGTCCATGAGCTCATGCAGCCGGCGGTCCAGCTTCTGGATATCTCGCTTCATTTGCCTATCCTTCTTGTTGAGCTCGGTCTCTACCTTCTTGATCTCATTTTCCATGGATTCCAGACTGGCCATGTCGGCTTTCAGCCTCTCCTCGTCGGCGGTGATGGCCTTCTCCTTCTTGGTCAATTCTCTTTGTATATTGCGCAGTGATTTCTTTTCATCTTTAAGCCCTGCCTCCAGGTTCTCGATTTGGGCTCTGAGGGTTTCCAGCTTCTTCATTTCCTTCTGGGCTTTGGCCGTGTCGGTATCCAGGTTCTTCCTCTGCTCGTCCAGGAGTTTGCTGTCCTTCTCCACACCCGACCTTTCGTCTTCCAGTTCTCCTCTCTCCTTGGTGATGAATTCTGATTCTGATTCCAGTTTTGCCAATTCTGCCTCTACGGCCTTCCTGTCCTTGGCAAGCTTTCTCGACTCCAGGCCGATGTCCTTCTTCCTGGCAGCCAATTCCTTGTCAAGTGCCTTTAACTTATCATCCAGCTTCTTGAGCTGGGCGGATTTCTTATTAACTTCCCCGGCCTCGGAATGAACCGCCTTCTCCCTGGCGGCAAGGTCCTTCTCCATCTTCCGAAGACCATCCTCGGCCTTCAGGAGCTTGGCTTCCTTTTTGACATACTCGGCAATCTTGGCCTCCAATTGCTCCCTGGCCTCATTCTGCCGATTGGTTTCCCCGGAGATCTCCTTCCACAACGATTCCAGCTCCGACCGCTCGTTTGCCAGGATGTCCTGGGACCTGTTGATGTCCTCGGCCCTCGCAACCATATCGGTCTCCTTGCGGGCCAGCAGTTTTTCCTTGTCATCCAGGGCCCTGGATTTCTCCGAAAGGAGGGCTTCTATTTTGCTCAATTCCTCCTGCTTGGCCTCCAGCTTCATAATCTCGACCTTTCGCTCGGCCAGGGCAATCACGTCTTCCTCTGTGAGGCCCTCTTTCTTTGCATTGGACATATGCTTGATCAGGGCAACCGAGCTCGTCTTCACTGACTCCAGTTCCCCCTTAAGCTTGTCGATCGTCACCTGCCTGGCCGTAGCATCTTCTCTTTCCTGCTCCAACTCCCTGGACTTATCGGAAAGCCGTATCCCGGTGTCTCTCAGGTCCTTTTCCCTGCGGACCTCGTCTTCCCTGGTCTTGCGCTCCCTGGCAATTCTTTCCTTCTCCTCTTCTTCAACCAGGTCCATGATGTTGTCAAATGAGATATTATCGGCATTGATGACCGCGTCCTGGTGCTGGTCCCTGATATGGGCAACCGACACGCTGGACGACTTATAGGAATAGGAATGCATCTCCAGGATACAATCCTCCTTTACCGAATCCCTGGCTATTTCAATGATGGCATCCTCGCCTCTGACCTCTCCCTTTGAAGAATGAGCCGCGATAAGGGGCTTGCCCTTTCTGAATATCATGTGGCCTATCGAGATGGAGCCGTTCCGGACATAGCTGGTCTTGATGAAGCCGTCGATGTCCTGGTTTTCGAATTCGTCAATGAGGGTCTGTAATGCACTGGCACTTCCGAAGGCTGTCTTGATAATTCTTCCACTTGGCAGGCGCATGGGTATCAATATCCAATAGTATATACCAACTGTGATAATACCAGACCTTAATAATAATTCTTGTTAAGATTGAGCATCCCCGGCCTAGAGGCAAGATAGGTTTGTTACGTGGGGTGAGGATAAGGACCCCGCCCTTCGGACGGGGCTTGATTTGTTCCCCTCGCTCGTTTTTGCGAGGAGGTAATTCTTCTGCTTATCATCGTTGTCACCCGCTAGCACATCAATATCACAACCCCGCCTCTGCTTTTATCGAGATTGCTACGTCTGGCAAAGAATATTGCATGACTGCGCAACCCTCGGCCAGCAAACTGGCCTGGGCGGGGCATGTTGATGTGGGCAGCCGTGTCATGCAGGGATTTGTTTGCTGTGATATGCAGATTCCCACCCTTGCGTTCCTGTGCTGGCCCTTGGCTTTGCCAACCCCCTGCTCGGAACGCTTGATGATAATTGCACGTCGTGGGATATCTTTGATGAGTTAGCTTGGGTCCCAACATTATCCAACATGGTGGGGGGCGGTAGGTGGGCATAGCCCAAACCCAAGGCCAAAATATTCCACGAACCGGCATGAATACCCTGTTTCCGGCATTTTTTTATGGATTAGCGCATTCAGGTGAATGTCCGATGATGACAAGAGGGTCAACTGAGCTGGAGTAAATCTGGCGGTGATGAACCCTATGAGTACTGAGGGCGTCTAAATCACTAGCTCCATTTTTTCGGGGTACAAAAATGGCGTTTTTACACCCCTGGCTATGCTTTTTTCGGGCCGAAATCGACTCCCTTTTTTCAGTGCGTTTTCCATGCCTATTCACATATTCATAATAAGAAACACAAAAAATCCCAGCACAAGGAACTGCCCCACCATGATCAGGATCATCATGATATCGCCAATTGTGCCAACCGCCGTTCTCTCCACGTTTCTGAAGACCTCGCGCAGCCCATAAATCTCGATCCCCAGCCCGATGATCATAATTATAAAAGGTAGAATTGGAGATATGAACGCGGTGGCAAATCCCAGTACATAGACAACTATTCCAATGTAGATTATACCCTCTTCTTTTGTGGGCATCAGGGCCTGGACCTCCCTGTCGCTGGAACTAGCAGGTGGGGGAGGCAAAAAATTGTGGAGATAATCCCAGTGCAGCCACCCTTCCTTCCATATCTGGGCGCTGGGGGATATTCTGCCCTGGCTGCGCCATTCTATTACCGTGGCCCAGGTTAACGGCCCGTGCTTCATCCCGTTGTCCATGATATGCCATTCGTCTTCAAGTTGCACTTTCCCACCTTCTCGCCTCATAATCCCAAACCTGGCTTATAACCCTTTCCTCTTTGCCCAATAGTCATTCCAGTTATAGTAAATTATGTCAGTAAATCTCTGAATATCAGATTGTTATCTCTTTATCATTTTTTATAATCATTTTTAATAGGCGTTTCAAAAGGGTCATATAAAGAAAAAACAGTGACACGAGCAGGTGAAAAGAATGTATAATCCTCTTAAAAGAAAATGTGCTTTAACCAAGATTGTTGTTTTGTTTGCGGCATTGGGAATGATGAATTTCATCAGTTTTATGCCTTTTGAAAACTCTGGCTCAATGGCGGAAATCGAGACTGATGAGATTGCTATGGCAGCACACTCGCAGGTCATAATGGCGACCGACGACGACACGACTGCCCCCTCATCAAATATAGAGCCGATCGATTCTTACTGGCTTTCTATGGACCCATTTACCATAACTGCCACGGCTTATGATGGCTTCGCCGGAATAGATGCGGTCGAGTTGTGGTATGCCTATGAAGAATTTGATGATGTGCTTTTTGGCATTGATACTGCCCCCCCTTGGCAATGGAATTTTACATGGCCCGGCGGCCAGGGTGATTATGAATTTTACACAAGAGCCAAAGACCTGAATGGGAATTACGAATCAAAGCCAGATATAGCTGATGAAACTGCGGGTTTTGATTTTGAAACACCATATTCTTGTGTAGACACCGTTGTTACATATTACCAAATAATATCAAAATTAATGTTGACGATTAGTGCCCTCGATCACGGTCCGTCTGGCCTCGAATATGTGGAATTATGGTACAGATTTTCTCAGGATAATGTGACTTGGGGAGATGAGGTCCAATACTTTAACGATACAAATTCCGAAGATGGCTGGGGTGGGCTTTTCGATTTCCCGCTTGATCAAGGTTATTATAAATTCTATTCAAAAGCTGGAGATATAGCCGGTAACTGCGAGGTAATTAGCTCAGAAAAATACTCTATGTGTTACTATATTCCACCTATCAAGCATTCAAATGAGAAACCTCTGAATAATGGATACAGTCACAATAATACTCCGGTCATCTCGGTATGTATTAATTCGACTTCAAGCATAGACCCAGAATCTATAAAATTTAATGTGAATGGCTATAGTATATGTCATGATTTAAAACCATTGATAAATGGTTATGAGGTTTCTTACTGGCATGAAGCTGGATTTGCTTATAATGAAGTTGTCAGATGCAGAATCATCGCAAAGAATTATTTGTTTGATACTCTTGATTATTCATGGTGTTTTACTGCATCATTCTCATTTGATATCGCTCTGAATACTGGTTGGAACCTCATATCTTTTCCATTAGAGCAAAGGGATAACACCACAGCTGGTCTTTTTGCCTCACATAACGAATCATTGACCACCTTGCTCTGTTATGAACAGAATGATGTTGATGACCATTGGAAATCATTTTCATGCGATAGACCGGCGTCCTTAAACGATCTCCATGAGATAGACCATACAATGGGCTTCTGGTTGTATGCTAATAAGGAAAATGTGTTAACTGTAAGCGGATGCATTCCATATTCTACGCAAATCCCATTAAAAGCCGGATGGAATCTTGTTGGATATCCATCATTGATCGAAAAAAGGATTTGTGAAGCATTGGCCAGCACATATTATACTTCAGTAGAAGGATACAGCAACCAATATCTATACAACCTTGAGCCATTGGGTGATGAAGATATGATGAAGCCGGGTAATGGATATTGGATATGTGTTCCTGTCGATACTGTTTGGGTTGTTGATTGGTGAACATATCTGCTAAAGAATCTGGACTCCGGCAAAGGAATACAGCAATGATAGTTTGAGACAAGCCTCTTAATTAAGGGGTTATCTGCGTTATACATTTATATTGACTCTGTTAGCTGGATATCTGAATCAATAAAGGGATAAGAAACATCCGGGTAACCAAATTCAGACAACTCCTCCGTTATCCCTTCAGAGATGTGATAAAGATATGTCTGGATGAAATTTGTTATAATGACACAGAATATCCAAAAACTCAATAACAGGTCGCTCAGGCTCAAAATAGTGCCAAATGACTCAAGAGACAGTATTTGACTTTCAGGCAATGAAAATTCTATGATTTCTGGTGAGAATTGCAGAATTATGGTGTTACCTGCAACAATATCTAATACTAGATGACCAAATAGGATTATTGCCAATGCAAGAGCGAACCTCTGGTATTTTGATGAGTGCCCGCCCTTGAAACTTTCAAACATAGATATGAATAAAAGCAAGGCTAGCGGGAGTAAAACAAGGAAATTAAGGTTGTGAAAAATGAAAACTTCAGTGCCAGAAATTTGAAGCGGAAACAAATGGTCTATGTCTGGAAGCACGCCCATAAACCCCAAAAATAAAATAACCAGGTATTTGCGTTCATATTTTAGATTCATCGACAAAGCCGCCAATAAAGATAAGAAGAAATGAATGAAGGGTGACATCATTTTTTTAAATTCAATGATGATATAATAAGGCCTTCATTCAAAATTATATTTTGATATTCATTTATGATAACATCATGTAATCATGTAAACTACCAGGCCATAAATG
>JAGLSY010000212.1 GCA_023135545.1 Thermoplasmata archaeon
GATACAGGCAGGCCAGGCACGATGAGCCAGTGATAATGGGGCTGGGCGAGAACTTTGACGGCAATCTTCCATCCGGGCTTCCTGAACACCTGGCCAGAAAGAGGAAATTGGAAATTCCCATGCTGACCGAGAGCGAGGTGGTGAGGCATTACACTGTACTTAGCCAGATGAATTTCGGTGTTGACAGCGGTTTTTATCCGCTGGGCTCCTGCACCATGAAGTACAATCTGAAGATAGCGGAGCAGATTGCCGATTCGGCCAAGGCCTGTTTGCTTCATCCACATCAACCGGAGAAGATGAGCCAGGGCACCCTCCGGATAATGCACGAGCTTCAAGATATACTGTGCGAGATAGGCGGCATGGACGCCGTCACCCTTCAGCCTGCGGCCGGGGCCCATGGTGAGTTTACAGGCATGGCGATTGCCAGGGTCTTTCATGAAAAGAACGGCGAGGAGAGGACCGAAGTAGTAATGCCGGACTCGGCCCACGGAACCAATCCCGCGAGCGCCGCAATGGCCGGTTATGATGTGATAACAATTCCGTCAAAGGATGGAAAGGTGGATATAGAGGCACTGGCCTCTGCTCTTTCGGAGAAAACCGCGGCCTTCATGTTGACCAACCCCAACACCCTCGGGATATTCGAAACCGAAGTCATGGAGATAGCCAGGATGGTTCATGATGCCGGCGCACTTCTGTATTACGACGGGGCCAACTTCAATGCGATAATGGGCAAGACCACCCCCGGAAAGATGGGGTTCGACATAGTGCATTTCAACCTTCACAAGACCTTTGGCACGCCCCACGGAGGCGGGGGTCCAGGTGCGGGACCTGTGGGTGTCGTGGAAAAACTGGCCGGCTATTTGCCGGTTCCGATTGTCGGGAAGAATGAAAATGGATATTACATGGATAGAAGCATGCCGGACACCATCGGAAAGGTCCAGGGATACCAGGGCAACTGGGGGGTTCTGCTGAAGGCCTATATCTACATAAGGCTGCACGGAGGCCAGGGGCTGAAAGAGGTTTCGGAGAGGGCAGTGCTCAACTCCAACTACCTGAAAAAGAGGGTAGAAAAAATAATGGATGTGCCGTACCCGGGTGTCAAAAAACACGAGTTTGTCGCCTCGGCCAGATGCATGAAAGATAAAGGAGTCAGAGCCTTCAACATCGGCAAGCGCCTTCTGGATTACGGCTTCCACGCCCCCACTGTTTACTTCCCCCAGCTCGTGGAGGAGGCCCTCATGATAGAGCCGACCGAAGACGTATCCAAAGCATCTATGGATGCTTACGCCGATGCCCTGGCAGATATCTGCGCCGAGGATGCGGAGTTTCTGGCAAAGGCACCCTACAACACATCGGTGAGGCAGGTGGACGAGACAGAGGCGGCCAAGAAACTTATTTTATCTTACAGGATGATGGAAGAATAATAATCTACATACAGGCTGAAAGCCAGTTTGTTCAGAAAAATAGATATATAAACATGCCTTCCCAGATAGTGCTACAATGTCTGCCGCATCTATCAAAAAGTACCGTGAAAGGTTGGAAGGCTCCTACAGGCTGTTACGAATCAAGAAGATAAAGAGAGGTTTCTACGCAGTCCAGATCATAATGGCCTTGGTCGTAGCCTCCGTCATCTCCTTCATGATGGGGATGAGGTTCGAGCCCTTCTTTTTCCCCACAGACGTTTTTGTATTCATCGTGTTGATAATCGGCGCAGTTATGGCCGGAGAAGGAGTTTACTTCCGAGGACTGGAGATGAAGTTCACAAGGTCGAAAAGCCGGAGATTTCTGATAGCCCGAAGCTCGATAAGAAATTCCACGGTCATCGTGATCATGTTCATCATCCTGATAATCGCCCTGCTGATGCCTATGACCGACGAATACCTGTCCAGCGGTTTCGAGGAACTGCCCGACAACCAGGCCAGAAGTGTTCCTTTTAACGTGGAGGATGCCGACAGTAACAACAACACATTCAATTTCGATTTCGTTTCACATCACCCCATGGGTCTTGTGAAGCTCAACAACATGATTGTCTGGATCAACGGAACTTCCGATTATGAGATAACGGTCAGGAATGTGGATGGCGGAGCCTTGATTTCCAGACCCCTGTTTAACGACAGAGAGAACACATATGGTCTGGAAGAGCTTATCAATTCAAGAATGGATTTATCGGCCGAGGTGGAGAACAATGGCCCACTCCCGGTGAACGGATCTTACACTTACTATCTTGACTTTGGAATGTCCAGCTTTTTCACCCTTCTCATACCCCTTATTCTGATAGTTATCGTCGTTATTCAGCTTGTCTCCATTTCCATCATGCTGCCCCTCAGGGAATTCTATGCCTCATCCTCGATATACAGCAAGAGTTACGTGCCCGAAAAGGAGGAGGGGGCGGAACACATGTCGGAAAGACTGGCTGCCAAAGCCAAGAAGGAGAAGGCCATCTTGGAGGAAACCATCGATATAAAGGCCCTGGAAGCCAGTTTACCGCCGCCGCCGCCACCCCCGCCACCACCGACCAAGGCGGAACCAGTCACCAAGATGGGGGACCTGGAGGCAGATCTGGAGGAGGAACCGGATCTGGCCTGTGCCAAGTGCGGTGAGATGAACAGCCCACACGCCGCAATGTGTTTTGTCTGCGGCAACCCGATGGTCAGCACCGACAAGGTAATCGACATCGAGGACATAATGACCAAAGGAGAACACGCCATGCTGGGCAAGAAGTACGGCGAGGCCGTAAGATTCTTCGACGAGGTCATAAGAAACGACAGCTCCAACCAGAAGGCACTTCTCGGAAAGGGCAAGGCACTGAACGCCCAGGGCAAGTGGGGAATGGCTGTGCAATATGTCAACACGATAATCAATATGAATCCGAGCAACATCGAGGCGCTTCTGCTCAAGGGCCAGATACTCGAGGCAAGAGGGCAGGTGGAGATGGCTCTGGAGATTTATGACAAGGTCATGGTAATCGACCCCAGCGTGAAAATTGCGGCTGCCAAGAAGGACGAGCTGACCCACGAGATGGAGGACATGGTTGTGGCTGC
>JAGLSY010000213.1 GCA_023135545.1 Thermoplasmata archaeon
TGGCAACCATATGGTCAACGGTCTCTTCGGCTGCCTGCGCCCCGGAACCCATCATGATTATGATACGCTCAGCGTCTGACGCACCGACATAATCAAATAATTCATACTTGCGACCGGTGAGTTCGAAGACCTTCTTCATCTCCTGTTCGACGATGTTCGGAACTGCCATGTAATACTTATTGGCAGCCTCGTTGACCTGGAAGTAAATATCCGGGTTCTGCGCCGTTCCCCTGAGATGCGGGTGCTCTGGATTGAGGGCTCTGTCCCTGTGCTTCTTGATTGCATTCCAATCCACCAAGGGCTTGATGGCCTCGTAGTCTATGACATCTATTTTTTGTATCTCATGTGATGTGCGGAAGCCGTCAAAGAAGTGAATGAAGGGTATCGAGGCCCTCAATGTGGAAAGATGTGCCACTAAGGCCAGATCCATGCTTTCCTGAACCGAGCCGGAGCATATCTGGGCAAAGCCCGTCGCCCTTGCAGCCATGACATCTTGATGATCACCGAATATGGACAATGCCTGTCCGGCCACTGCACGTGCCGAAACATGGAAGACGGTCGGCATAAGCTCTCCAGCGATCTTGTACATGTTGGGGATCATCAAAAGCAATCCCTGGGATGCTGTGAAGGTGGTGGTGAATGCACCGGTAGCCAGTGCACCGTGAATGGCACCGGCGGCCCCGCCTTCGGACTGCATCTCCGCAACCTTCAAAACCTGATCGAAAATGTTCTTTCTACCATGCGCGGCCCAGGTATCGGCAACCTCTCCCATGGCAGAGGATGGCGTTATCGGGTATATTGCTGCAACATCAGAGAAGGCGTAGCCGATATGGGTGGCCGCCGTGTTCCCGTCTATTGATTTCATATTACCTTTTGACATACTATTACCTCATCAACTTCATTTTCATGTCGGGCCGAAGGTCTGACATGTTTCCAAGTCGGTTGGACGGTGAGCGGTAATAATTTCCCCTCTATAATGTTATTGTATATATGCGCGGGGGAAATATGGCACAGATGATATCACAGACTATTTTTTACCCTTGGGGTTTTCAATCGCTACATAAAATTTATAATACCTGAAAGATATATCAGGGCTGTTTAAGGTTGTGATTAATTTGCCATCGAATATCGGTAAGAAAGTTCATAGGAAGAGCCAAGACGGACATCCGAGAGAAGAACAGTACATTGACCTGGGGGCTATGGGATACGAGGATGAGAGCCTCACGACTCATGCCGGCTCGACCATCAAGATTGCAGAGATATATCGCTATGAGGACCTGAAGAACCTGACAAAATTCCTGTACGAGGGCCACACCATTATAATCGATTATTCATCACTGGCCAACGACGACCTCGCCCTGAAAAGGATTACAGCCGAACTGAAGTCGATAGCTGAGGACACCAACGGGGATGTTGCGGGCATAGGCCACAATCTGCTTTTGGTTACATCCAACGGCATCAGGGTTGACAGGAACAAGATACGCGGTTCGTACTAACTGCCAGACCTCATATATCAGTTTTAATACATCAGTCTGGCATATAGTACTCTTTATAGGCCATAAGCACCAACACGCAGCGTTAATTTCGCTGCGGTCATTTGATTTATATCGCTGTGCTTACGGCGGTTTACTTTTTAAATCTAACAACTCCACAACCACTTCGTCCCCATATTCTATCAAGGCAGCGAAGCCATCCCTTGCCGGCCCTGGATTGACATAGATACGATCATCGGCTTCCACAACACCCCTTGCCTCATGGATGTGGCCTGATATGACAAGTTTTGGCTCCAGCCTTTTTATGGTGGCCAATATATCCCTATCCCCTACATGGTTGCCGCCGGCCGCATCGTTGTAGCCAAATGGTGGCTCGTGGGTGACCACAACATCCGCTCCGGTGATGCCAGACAGGTCCATGCCCTCATGGGGAAAAAGGATTCCCACCATCGTTATTTCCTCTATCTCCAGGGAGGTGTGCGCATCTATATCGGGATGCTCAAGCACCGCCTTCACCATGTCAGGGGGGTCGCAGTTGCCGTCGACCAGCAAGATGGGTATCTTCGCCGTTTCCAGAAATCGCAGGGCCCAGTCAGTGGGGCCGAAATGAGTTATGTCGCCCGAGATAGCCAGCACATCCGGCTTATGCTTATTCATGAAATGGTTCAGAACATTCACACCCATTTGAGAACCATGTATGTCTGTCAGGGCCAGTATCCTCATGGACTCACCTCACATTGTGAAAAACAGATAGGCTGCTGCAAAACCGAGTATGGCACCCGTGTTCAGAAGCGGTAGCCCGGCCTGTGGTCTGCCCTTCATGACGAACTTCATGAGGACAATAAAGCCGATAAGACCTCCTACAATCGTTGCCAGCGCGACCATGGAGCTCTCGAATGTCGGCCCGCCCGCGGAAAAGAAGGTGTATGCCGAGACAGCCAGACAGCCAGGGATGATTATGTCGCCCAGGCCCATGAACATGGCTTCGATTTTCTTTTTCTTCTTCAGCGAGGTCTTTATCCCTTTCTGCTTTCTGAAGGAGTAATTCTTTACCTTTGGCACGACCAGCAAAACCGGCAGATGCTGTTCCGTCACCACGTCGGCCAGTGCGATCATGTGCTTGGTCTTGTAAACCGCGATGGCATCGTATATGGCCAGCCCGATGAGCAGTATGAGAATCGGGAAGATGCCCAGGGATATGCCGAGAATGGCCGTCACCCCGGCTCCAATGATGATGCCCAGGGTGTTGACAATGTACCATTCGGGATATTTATATAAGACATAGGTCAATAAAATTGCCGTGAAGAGAGCGGCCAGGTTTATCAGGTTGATAATCATTCCCTGGGAATCGACTGGCGGTGGATTTCCACCCATGTACCAGAACACATAGAAGTAAGGCAGCAGAATGACCGAGTAAAGGGCCAGGCACGATGCGAAGAGTATGAGCATCTGGATGAAGTTTTTCTTTCCGGCCTTGAGCAGAAGTAGAATAACTCCGGTGAAGGCCAGTATCAGAATCATGTACATGATAGGGTTGAGCGGGTCCTCGGGGTCTTCAAATGCCTGGTAGCCTGCCTCGTACATATATGATGATATGAAAATGGCCAGTGCCTGTGTGAACACGAAAATAAACGCCATTCCCAGGATGGAATACAATTCGCCTTTGGATAATCCCATGACCATCACTCATTATGTATGGTAGCAAAGGCCATCTTTCCCATGACCTTTGTTATTTTGATCTTGACGACCGAGCCCTTCGCAGTTCCGGGAATATAGATGATGTAATCCTCGATCTTGGCTATGCCGTCCCCCTTCTTGCCAACGTCCTGTATCATGACCTCGTAGACCTTGTTCGCCTCCACCGCTTTCACTGCCTGCTGGGAGGTGGTGCTCTTCCTGACGCCGATGGGCCTTCTGGCACCGCATGCCTCACACTCCAGAACATCAGTCCTGCCCTCCTTCACGATGTGGGTATCCGGCCTCTTGCATTCGGAGCAGATAACGAAGGAGTTGACATAGGTCTTCAATCGAGAATCTACCTGTTGAGGGATAAGCCGGCTCTTGAAGACAGCCCTCCGACCCTCGATTATGCCGGGTGTTCCCAGCTCCCTCTGGAAGTAGGCCAGCAAATCTCCTGGCTCCCGCCTTATCGCCTCTGCGATATCGGCAAAATTCCTGAACACCGTGCTCTTTCCCTCAACGAAAAGGTCGATTTCAGGGACCTTGAATCTATCCTCCTTGGCTATGCCCTTCGGCAGTTTTTCCTTGGCGGACTTCAAAAGTTCCGAGTAGTCGTAATCTGTCATGCGGCCCCGAATAATCTGGCATTGGATAAATAAACTTCGGTTGAAAACGCTTAGCATCGTTTAATTATCCAACTCAGGGGGCCATAGTCCCAACCGCGCAGAGTTGAGACTCTGCGAATATTCGCTAGCAATTGATGGGACCACGGCAACCATTTACCTAATAAACTTCGGTTGAATTTCATCATATGAAACTGCATGGCTCGATATATTTAGAATAATAGATGAGGGTCAGATAGTTTCATCCCTTCATAACGCCGATCGGAACCATCTTGGCCACTATCTTGGATATGCCGGCGCCGCTCGTCACGCCCACCACATCGTCAACCGCCTTGTATGCTCCGGGGGCCTCCTCGGTAAGCACCTGGCCGCTGGCCGCCCTTACATAGATGCCATCCTTGGCCATCTCTGATTTTATCTGGTCGGGCCTGAATGTTCTTATCGCCTGCTTCCTGGACATCATCCGGCCTGCACCGTGGCAGGTTGAGCCAAAGGTCTCGTCCATGGCCCTCTGCGTTCCGGCAAGAACATAGCTGGATGTCCCCATCGTACCGGGTATCAGAACCGGCTGGCCGAAATCACGGTATGCCTGAGGTACTTCCATCTGGCCGGGGCCAAAGGAGCGGGTAGCCCCCTTCCTGTGCACCATGACCTTCCGCCTCTTCCCATCCACCATGTGCTCCTCCTTCTTGGCGATGTTGTGGCACACGTCATAGACCAGTTTCATGTCCATGTCCTCGGCACTCCGACCCAGCACATTCTCGAATGACTCCCTCACCCAGTGCAATATCATCTGACGGTTTGCCCAGGCATAGTTTGCCCCGCAGGCCATCGCCTTGTAGTAATTATCGGAAATCTTCGAAGAATTGGGAGCGCATGCCAGCTGCCTGTCGGGAAGCCTTATGTCAAACTGCCGAATCGCACCCTCCATCTCTCTGAGATAATCGGTGGCTATCTGGTGTCCAGCACCCCTGGAGCCTGTATGTATCATCACCATTATCTGGCCCTCGGATTCGATGCCGTAATTTTTCGCGGCCTCCGCGTCAAAGATCTTGTCAACCTTTTGTATCTCGAGAAAGTGATTACCGGCACCCAGACTTCCGAGTTGAGGGGCCCCCCTCTTCTTGGCCTTGTCGCTGACCTTGGAGGAATCGGCATCCTTCATCCGCCCATTTTCCTCGGTAAATTCCAGATCAGAATCCCAGCCGTAGCCTGCCTTGACGGCCCACTCGGCGCCGTTATCCAGCACGTCGGAAAGCTCGTTGTGGCTCAGCCTTATTTTACCCTTGGAGCCCAGGCCGGATGGCACGTTGTTGAAAATATTGTCGATAAGGTCCCTGGTTCTCGGCTTAACTTCATCCTGGTGCATGTTGGTGCGCACCAGCCTGACGCCGCAGTTGATGTCGAAACCAACCCCTCCGGGCGATATTACGCCCTCAGTCATGTCTGTGGCGGCAACCCCGCCGATGGGAAAACCATAGCCCCAATGAATGTCTGGCATGGCCAGTGATTTTCCAACTATGCCTGGCAGATGAGCCACATTGGCAACTTGCTCGGGCGCGTTGTCCTGCTTGACAAGTTCTATAAGATTGGAATCCGCGTATATGACACCCGAGGTATTCATGCCCTGCTTGTATCCACTGGGTATCTCGTATCTGAAATCGTCTATCTTCTTTAATTGGCCTTGCCATTGCATATTTAACACGCACCTGATTGGATATACAGATAACCACACTACTGGGTAATATATAAAAATCTTTGCCATAAATGGATGAGTTCATGGAGTTCGTGCTGTTGAGTTATGTACCCTTGAGTTCATGGAGTTTGTAGAGTTCGTTTTTACCTCCCAGATATCAACACAACTCCAAAAACTCTATAAACTCCCTAACTCAATAAACTCATTAAACCCAAATAGCGTGCCTGGCTCTCATGTTATTCTCTGTCTCTCCAAGCTTCGCCATTATGTCAGGAACCAGGGCATCCAGGAATACCATGGCCGTGTCCTCGAACAGGGTCCCCAGGGGCGCTAGATTGGATTTGATGTTGTTATTGGCCTTCAGGTGAATCAGTATATTGGATGCATGGGCCAGCTTGGATGTTTCCTTGGCGGTTATGACCGCCACCGTGGAGCCCACCCTGCCGACTATGTTGGCGGTCTGGATTGCGGACATGGTCTGGCCGGTCTTCGAAATTATTATGACAAAATCATCCGGCTCGACGATGGGGGTAACGGTTTCCCCGATAAAGAATACCTTCAAACCCAGCTGGACCAGCCTTATGGCAAAGGCCTTGGCAACCAGGCCGGAACGCCCAACGCCATATATGAAAATCTTTTTGGATTTCAGCATCTCCTCGATGAACCTTGCCCTGTTGGGGCTGTTGGATGATTCCAGGGCCTCCTTTATTTTCTCGACAATGTAAATCTCAGCTTCTTCCAATCCATCACCATCATTTCTTCTTGGTATCCTTCGTGGTATCTTTCGTGGTATCTTTCGTGGTATCTTTCGCGGTATCCTTCTGCTTTTGCCTCTCTGCCTTGGCCTCCCTCTTGGAAAGCACACGCTCCAGAATGACCTTCATGTACATGGCATCGTGTTCAAGAAGCGGGGAGCCGCATATCAGGGTTATGTCCATGTTGTTGTCCAGTATGCACTCGGCCAGTGGCTCGAATTTCAAATCACCCTTCTTAATGGGAGTGTATCTGATCTCGTTGCCTCCCTCATGCTCCACTCCCGAAAAGTGGGTGTGGTAGAAACTGGATTCGAACTTCGACGCCTTGTCGAATAGCTCCTGAAAGTCCTCCTTCTTTTTGAGGGCGCCGTTGCCTCGCGCATGGATATGCGAAAAATTGATGATGGGCACCAGACCAGGCACCTCCTTGCACATCTTGACTATCTCCTTGAAATCACCGAATATCTCCTGCCTGCCGCTGGTTTCCACGCCTAGCGGAACCCGGATATCGTTTTCCAGAAGCCATTCCGAGAGGAAAATTAGCTTTTCCTTGATGTTGTTGAAGGCCTGTGTCTTCGAGTGATTGCCGTACATGCCGAGATGGGTGACAATCATGGTGGCATCCAGATGCTTTGCCAGAAGTCCTGCCCATCGAATGCTGTCCAGGCTCTTGTAAAGCAGGTCGTTGTCCGCAACCAAGTCCATGTAGTAGGGGGTGTGGATGGATAGTTCCACATCCAGGTTCTTGGCTATCTGGGACAACTCGTGCAGGTGATTGTAATCCTTGGCAATGGGGTTGGACATCGAGTAAATCAAATCGCCCTTCTGGATTTCTTCGTCTAGGGGAACCGGGTCCTTTTTCTTGCCCCTCAGTACCTCCACGATTATCTCGCCGTTGAATTCCAGGGGTGTTATGTTCTCGTCTTCCTCGGTGGCCGCCTTCTCGAAGGTGTTTGTTCTCAAAACCTGTATCTCCAGTGCGGTCAAGCTTAGTATGTGGACATCTTCTATGCCGTCCCTAAGCGTACGGCCTTTGCAAGACAATGGAATTCCCGAAGGACCATATCTAATCATTCTTCACCTCTAAAATCATAAAATAAAACCAAAACCTTCACACCCGTCACCCTTGAACTCGACGAGGTAAGTCTATCATGCATAATAAGTTATCTGTGTCTTCAATCATATTTAAACTTATCGAATCCATATGTATAAATGGGTGAGTTCGTGGAGTTCGGTTTACCTCCCAGATATCATCACAACTCCATAAACTCTATAAACTCTATAAACTCCCAAACTAACCCAATGAAAAGTTATTTGATAATAAACCTGTATTCGTTCCTTGATGAAAGGTCTAAACTACCAGACCCTAAAGGACCTGGCTTTACGCCGATTAAATGTTACCAGTTCCTTCAGGTCTGAATGTTTACATTTAGGCTGCCA
>JAGLSY010000214.1 GCA_023135545.1 Thermoplasmata archaeon
GAGCCCTCTCTGGCTCTACCCTGAAAGAAGCAAGCTCATGGGGGAAGGTCGAAACAACTTTCGAGCAGATGGTATTCTCTGAGGCGACAATTGCGCTCCCGCTGATAACTGGCTATGGATATAACAAGGGAAACTGGAAGGGACGGGAGCCTTCCAGATGGGGTAAATTACTGAAATAAGCCAGTTGTCTGCATCATTCTATTTCGATGAAGCCGCCTTCACAACATTGCTCATCAGTATGATAATGTGCCTCAAAGACCGCTCTTCTCAGCGGCCTTGACCACATTACTCATCAGCATCGCTATCGTCATGGGCCCAACACCACCGGGCACGGGAGTTATGGCACCGGCCACTTCTTTCACGGCCTCAAAATCAACATCCCCCACCAGCCGATAGCCCCGCTTTGCCGTAGGGTCATCCACACTGTTTATTCCCACATCGATTACCACAGCGCCTGGTTTCACCATGTCTGGCTTGATATATTTTGGCACTCCGATTGCGGCAATTAGAATGTCTGCCTGGCGTGTGTGAACCGAGATATCTGGAGTTCTTGAATGGCAAATTGTAACAGTAGCGTTGGCCCCCTTCTTCTTTTGCATCAGGAGGTTGGCCAGTGGCTTCCCGACTATGTTGCTGCGCCCGACGATCACGGCGTGCTTTCCAGATGGGTCGATGCCGTATCTGTCGAGCAGCACCATTATCCCAAGGGGAGTGGCCGGGACGAAGTGCTCACGGCCGGACATTATCTTTCCAAGGGAATCGGCACTGAAACCGTCAACATCCTTGGCCTGAACTATCGAGTCCAGTATCTTGTTGGAGTCGATATGGTCTGGCACGGGAAGTTGTACAAGGATGCCGTGAACTTTGTCATCGGCATTCAGTTTTTCTACAAGAGCCAGCAGTTCGGATTCTGTGGTTGATTCGGATAGATGATGAACAAAGGAATTGATGCCCAGCCTTTCGCATGCCCTCTCCTTCATGGCCACGTAGGTTTGAGAGGCCGGGTCCTCACCCAGGAGGACGGCGGCCAGTCCCGGTATGATGCCTTTGTTTTTCAGTTCCTCTATGGCCGGCTTCAGCTCTTCTTTGATCTGGTTGGCTGTGGCCTTTCCGTCTATTATTTCGGCTGTCATCAGATGGGACAAGGCGAAATGGCTATATGAGAATTGTCCTGCATACTATTGGGATGGATTAATTGTGTTGGCCCACCCCACACTGTCGTTAAGCCCCCCACCCCACAGCTCCGCTGGACATTCCCGTCCCCCAATGCCCTGCTCGCTGTGGTCTGCTTTTTCCTCCATCGGTCCTGCCCGATGCTGCATGTCGGAAAAATTAAATGAATATTGGCTATTCCTCCCCTCATGCCCGGAAGAATGACCCTAGGTCTTTTCAACTCCTATGATAAAACCAAAATCAGGGAGGCCCATCGAAGAGCACTGGCTCGTGCTGGGCCTGTTCCCCTCGCTTTCGACTGCAACCTGGCAACCTTCGGCTTTCCCTTCGACGGGGAGATGCGCACCCCTGCCGAAATAGTGGAATGGATCTCCGAGACAACATCGATAGGGGACGGCGGCTAGCATCTTATCGAGCTGGCGCAGGCAGGGAGGTTCCAGACCTTTGATATTCCGAAAAAGGGTTTTCCTCCTCAGCTGGGGACGGTCATCGTGACGACCAGAAAACCGGCAGATGCAAAATCTATTGCGCCCGGGATGCTTGTCAGGCAGATCGACGGAGGCGAATCCGTCCTGCTCCTTGTAGGGCTCGGTCCCCATGGCCTTCCCAAGAAGATCTTTGACATAGGCCAGCATCATCTGGATATCACTGAAAAAGGCCTGTCACTGGAAACATGCACCGCAATGGGCATAATTCCTGCGGTTTTGAGTTCGATAAACCGCAAAGTTTAAATAATAGACAAAATTTTGTACAAATGTCTTTTTATACCCCCGGTTACATATTTGTAATCATGAGAAAAAGGAAGGGTTTCATGAATCATGGGCATAATCTTATGGTCTTGGCAGCAGTGCTGGCTATCTTCACCATGGTGGTGTCGCTACAGTCTGTCAGGGCCGATGACATGTTTCTTCCCTCTGATAATTCTTCCCCCCACGGCTATTTGGCTATCGACTTCAAGCTTGACCAGGACGTTGTGAGCTCCGGCGATTCCCTGTATGTCGTCGTCGAGGTAACCGAGAACGATTATCCGGTGGACGGTGCCGAGGTTCAGTTGTATTCCACAAACCCGGACAATGTCACGATCACGGTAATAGATAAAATCACAGACCAGGACGGCCTGGCCAGGTTCATAATAGTCGGAGACGTGCACATCGATACCATCATTTTCCTCAACGCCATGGCAACCTACAACGGACACGAGACGGCCCTGAATTCACAGGAGGTAACCATAGTTCCAGTCATATCCCCTATTCTCACCAGGGAGGTCTGGTATATCGGAGCCGGTGCAATACTTCTGCTCACCCTGGGCGCCATTGCAACCGAGGTCGGGAAATACGGTCTGTTCAAGGTTGTTTTCATTCCCCTGTATTCGAGGGTGAAGAAGGAAGAGGTGCTGGACCATTTCGTCCGGGGTCAGATTTACGGTTACATCATGTCCCATCCGGGCTCCCACTACAACGCCATAAAACAGGAGCTGAAAGTGACCAACGGAACTCTCTCTCATCACCTGAGAACACTGGAAATGCAGGGCTTCGTGAAATCCCACAGGGACGGAACCTACAAGCGGTTTTACCCGATGGGGGCCAAGCACCCTGACAACAAGGGAATAAGACTGAGCGACCTTCAGCTGAGCATCATAGACACCCTGAGGCAGACAATGGGGATGACCCAGTCCGAGATAGCCGCAACCCTGGGAATGAGCCAACAGTCCATCAGCTACAATCTCAACATTCTCGTACGCAAGGATATTTTGAGATATGAGAGAAACGGTGTCAGGAAACATTATTTCATAAACGAGGAAGCAGCCTAATTCTGTATAGATGTATAGATGGCGAGTTAGAGAGTTTA
>JAGLSY010000215.1 GCA_023135545.1 Thermoplasmata archaeon
CATATCCATCCTTTCCCCAGGTCTTTTTGATATACTTTAGATAGCCCAAAATCACCGAGCCTCTACATTCCATCTGGCATCACCATTTTGTTATATCTATCCAGGTAGAAATACCTTGCCGCGAGAATTGTTATTTTGTTATGGTTATCACATTTCATAATTACTTATTCATATCAATTTTATGAGCCCATGAGTTAACGAGAATTAATAAAAAGATGGCATTAATTATTTATCTATCACGGTTATTGCCGTCCATCGAGGTTTTGCCATGTCGAATATCATTGGAATAAGAAGAGAGGACAAGAACGAGTGGGAGCGCAGGGTTCCCATTATACCAGCACAGGTGAAAGAGCTTGTCAAAGAGGGTATAGAGATCTGGATACAACCCTCGCAGATACGCATTTTCAAGGACGAAGAATACACCGAGGCCGGGGCCAAGGTCATTGAAGATCTGTCCGGCTGTGATATTGTATTCGGGGTGAAGGAATTTCCCATTCCCTTTTTTCACGAGGGCCAGACAGCCATGTTCTTTTCCCACACCATCAAGGGGCAGAAGTATAACATGTCGATGCTCCAGGCCATACTGGACATGAAATGCACCCTTTTCGATTACGAGAAGGTGACCGATGACAAGAATCTACGATTGATATTCTTCGGCAACTATGCCGGACTGGCCGGTATGATAGAAACCCTCTACACCTATGGAAAAAGAATGGAATGGGAAGGTGTTAATACACCATTTCTGGGGCTGAAAAGGCCACTGGACTACAACAGTCTGGACGAGGCAAGGGCGGTTCTCGAGGCCGTCGGCACATGGATAAAATGCCAGGGCCTTCCCGAATCCATCGGCCCGGTTGTCATCGGTTTTGCAGGTTACGGCAATGTTTCGCGAGGTGCGCAGGAAATCCTCGACATACTGCCCGTGGAGGAGATACAGCCCGGCGAGCTGGCATCCTTCATAGAGAAGGGCGAGTATTCCAGGTTCAAGGTTTACAAGGTTGTGTTTTATGAAAAAGATATGGTTGAGCCGGTCGACCCGGCCTGCACCTTCGAGCTTCAGGACTATTTCCAGCATCCTGAAAAATACAAGGGAACCTTTGCCCAATACAATGCCCATCTCAGCATGCTGGTCAACTGCATCTACTGGACACCGGATTATCCCATGCTGGTAACCAAGGACTGGATAAAGAAGAACTGGACCATGGATTCCAAATTGAAGGTGCTGGGCGACATCACATGCGATATCGAGGGCTCGGTGGAGTGCACCCTTGAAGCGACGGAGCCGGGAACTCCTAGTTATGTCTACCTGCCGGAAACCGATGAGATGAAATACGGCTGGGAGGGAGAAGGGCCGGTGGTCATGTCAGTTGATACATTACCATCTGAATTGCCCAGGGAATCTTCCACCTTTTTCGGGACGCAGCTTATGCCCTTCGTGAAGATGCTGGCCAATGCAGACCTGAAGGCCGATCTCGAGAACCTACAACTGCCCGGCGAGCTGATGCGAGCCCTTATTGCATATCATGGAAAACTTACGCCTAATTTTGAATATATCCAGGAATTCCTGAAGTAACTGGCTTGATTGGAACAGCCAATGCTCTGAATCCCGGTCAGTCGAAGATGAATACCTCATCGATTGTGGACTTCAATGCCTTGGCAACATCATGGGCCAGTTTCAGAGATGGATTGTATTTTCCCTTTTCCAGATATACTATTGTTTCCCTGCGCACACCAACCTTCCTTGCCAGGTCCTCCTGTGTCATGTCATGTCTGGCTCTGAGTTCCTTTATGCGGGTTTTCATGACTAGTCTCCTTTTCGATCATAATAGAAATTTGCTATGAACAGAGTGCAAAGTGATAATCCAGCACCGGTCATCAGAGAAGTGTATGTATCAATTTCAGGTCCTATACCTGATGCATGGTATAAGCCGAATGCGATCAAGAAAAGGAAGGTCACTCTCCATGTTATCATAGCAGCTTGACCAGATACCTTTAAGGATCGTTCATCTATCTTTGGGAATCCACCTTTTATTCTGTCAGATTCTTTTTTGAATTCATAGTAAACCATTATCGAGAGAAGAATAGGCACTGCAATTCCATAAATTCCAATGAGCGATATCCATGATATTCCTAAACAAAATATCATAATGGCGTAAAACAGCACTTTATTGCGAAGTTTTTCATCCATTTTGCATCACCGCCCCATCCTGTCATAGTAAAATAGAGATATAAGGCATACAATCAGGGCCCCTCCGAATAACAGCACGAATGCCGGAAGAAGAATGTCCAGGTCATCTGTCAGGTATCCATATGTGACAGTTCCACAACCAAAGAATATCGTGTACATGAAGGCATTTCTCGATGCCCTGCCTATGTTGACCTCGATCCGCTCGTCATTCATCCTGTAAACCGAGAAATAGG
>JAGLSY010000216.1 GCA_023135545.1 Thermoplasmata archaeon
GGGCTGTAGAAGACCTTTGTGTTAAGTGAGCCCACAGACGACCATGTTATTGTCTCGGTTCCGACTAGTGTTTCACCGCCAGTCGGGTAAGTCAATGTTACTTCTGGGTGGTCCGCGCCAAGCAGCCAGATACAGGTTTTGTCTGTGATATCCGACCTTATCGGATCGATTGCAGGCGGGTTCCAGACACCCATCATTTCATGTGCCCAGGCCTCATATACCATCCTGTAACCAGGATACCCTGTGTGTGCATTGGTTTGGCCCTCATCAGCTCTGATGCCTGCGGCGTTGCCGCCCCATGCATGGGCGTTGTAATCCCAGCAGATGGTTCCGCCGTCGTTGGTTATGTCATCTGGCCAGAACCTGCCGTTGCCGAACACATCCTGGTCAAGGGATATGCCGCCTGTGTAAGCATCGCTTATCGGATCGCCGCCGATACCTAGCACATTGATCGTGCCGTCGCCGCCGCCTCCGTCCGCATCATCTCCTTCATATATTGCGTGGAAATGTTTCTCGTACCATGCCTGATCGACATCTGTACCGCCGGGGTTCATGTCCCAACCGATGTCTTGGCCCACAACGAAAAGCTTCGGATCCGGGGAGAATTCCAGATAATCATCCAGTGCATCTCTGTCAGCCGCACCCATCTGAGGATAGCCTTCCTGTACGGTCCAGACGACCATCTTGGCCTGTTCCATGTCTGCCTGGGTTGGAGTTCCCATAACGGCTATGTCCCATCTGGTATATGTCCAGCCAAAGGCATCGAAGTTGTTCTCCCAGTCCTCATTGAAGGACATGCCGTCATCATCATCAACATAGAATATTAGTGGTCCAGTGCTCGTTCCGATAGTGGAGAATGTGTAATGCGAGCCGCCGAAGTCGTCCCTGCTGGTCGCACCTCTCGTGGTTGAAGATGCCACATCGAAATAGTAAAGGGTTTCCATTGTCAGGCCCAAGAGTGGAAGAACGTGGGTGGTGGTATAATCCTCATTGCCCTGTACATCAGTCCAGAGGCCTGAGTCTGAGCTTGTTCCATAGTACACCGTGCTGTTGGAAGGTATATCTGTATCCCACTTGACCACGGCTGTGGTTCCCATGATGTCCTCCACCCGCACATTGGTTATCACTGGCCCGAAAGTTAGAATCGATGCGGTGGCAATGGAGTCATGGACTGGACTGATATCAGAATAGGTGACTGTCGCCGTACCTCCATTGCCCACCTGAAGAACGCCGTCAACCGCTACAATAGAAAATGCTGTGTTTATGCTACCTGTGAAAATACCTGTGTTAGGTCCTATTGATGTCAGTGTAACAGTTTCATAGTCTCCCACAGTGCTTGTTACTGTAACATCCACAGTTCCAGCTGGGTTGTTGCCGTCCTCGACAACTATGTTGATCGTGTCAGGAGCTGAGTAACTCACACGGTCTGTGGTCACAATACCGTAGCCGTCAGATAATCCACCCGAGACCACCAGGGCAAAATCCTGCGGCCCGATAGGGATATTCTCAGCTTCGATGCGGATGGTGTAAACACCAGTTAATGGGTTGTTGATATAAGCACACTCGATGTTGTTCAGGTTGTCATCATAAACACCGGTCTGCGACCAACCACCAGCGAAATTATTGCCATAGAAGGTGCCGCTCGGCCCTGTAACCTTCAGGTCCAGGTCATTAACGAGCATAATACCTGCCGTTGGGTTTCCCTTGTAATCCGAGTATACCATACTGATCCTTAATGGCTGGGCTCCACTGCTGACATCGAATGTGTATTCAATGAAATCACCTGTGCAAAGTCCGGCTCCCTCTGTTGAACCTGGCTGTTGATATCCATAATCAATGTACCTTACGACCCTGGTATCTCCTTGGAAATACAAACTGTTTTCCAGATGTATCCTGCCCCATCCCTCGTTCATGTTCGGTATCGTGCCTATCGGAACGGCACCGTTGATCATTGCAGCTTTCACAAGGGCGGCAGATGGTGTGAAACCATTGTCATTTACCTGTGTTCCAGTGGGGTACCACCCATCCTCGAAGTATTGCTGGACCAATACTGCATGACCGGCCAGACTGGCTGTTGATCCGCTTGTGCCTGCGAAGTTTTCTGGCCAATAGCCAGTGTCACTGCTGGCATCTGCGGTTGTGATTCCTATGCCTACGGCCATCAGATCTGGTTTTATCCTGCCATCAAGCGCAGGTCCCCTGCTGCTGAAGGACGCTACTGCGGTCCCTGACTCGGTTGTTGCCCCAACACATATGAGATTCTTCGCTTCTGCCTGGTTGTCTATAGTGGAAGGGTCAGGTCCACCATGTCCTGCGGCCCAACATATCAAAAAGTCCTTGTTATCCCAGACATATTCATCTATCTGGGCAGATTCATCTTTGTATCCCTGGGTTGGGCCTAGACCACCGCCCCAGCTATTGGAGTGAAGACTCGCCCCTCCAATATGGCCATTGGCCACATCACCGTGCTGTGCATCCTCGAACAGGTCATGATAGTAATCTTGTGGTGGACCAATATCTATCCCATTCCAGCTGATATCCTGAAATATCAACCTGGCTCCAAAGGCCGCACCGTCGTAACCGTTATAATCAACCCATGGGGGCGCATCACCGCAGACGATGCTGGCTGTGGCCTGGCCATGTTCCATTGGGTCATCGTACCACGCTGGCCATGCTCCTCCATCCACAGTATAAAACTCTATAACCTTCCCAGGCTCGCTCCAGACTTCATGAGTGGGTCGAATACCTGAATCACACACTGCCACGACCTTCCTGTCCCCGTCACCGAACCCAGCCCCATCATTTTTCAGGTCTCCGTTTATCTGTCGGCCAGGCGGCATGTCTCCAGGATCATCAGCTATTACCCTGCCTCCTGTTATGGAGCCAGATTGATGAAGCTGGGTGCTATCGTCGTTGCACTTCACGGGTTGCTGATATTGGCTTATCCATTTAACATCCGGAAATGACGCTATCTCGTCGATGAGGGAGGCATCCACCCTTACCCTGAGCTTGTTGACCTTGTCATTGTTGGCGATGTCTAGGAACTCCGCGCCCCGGTCTCTCA
>JAGLSY010000217.1 GCA_023135545.1 Thermoplasmata archaeon
CAAAATCAATTAAGCAAACTCTATAGCGTTTCATTCCTTCCACCACTGGCTACTAGACGGGCACACAACCTAATTAACTTTTCCCTTGCATCAAAATTCACAACCACTGGCCCCCCCTCCTAATACTTTCAGTCACCCCTTAGTAAGACTAATAAATAAGTAATGACATAACTATTCTCAATGGGTGATGAATAAATGCGAAATAAGACTGAATCCTTGAGTTGTTATACAATTGGCCACTCTAATTACGATTTGTATCAATTTATTAAGTTATTGAAACCACATAACATAAATCTGATAGTCGATGTTCGTAGCTATCCATACAGCAAATATGTATCTCATTTCAATAAAGATGAATTGAAGTCCTCTTTGGAAGAAGAAAATATATCATATTTATTCATGGGTGATAAGATTGGTGGGAAATATAATGACCCTGATTTATTATTTTCAGATGGTTCCGTTAATTATACTAAAGTCAGCCAGACGAGCAAATTCATTGATGGAATTCAGAATGTAATTGAGGAAATCAAAAATGGTAAAATTTTGGCTATAATGTGTTCAGAGAAGGATCCATTTGATTGTCATAGATTTGTGTTGGTTTCGCATCAATTGGAGAAAAATGGTATCACAGTTAAACACATCTTAGGAAACGGAGATATAATTCTAAATGAGATATTAGAAGAAAAACTAATTCATCAATATAATATGGATTATCAACAGACAACATTATTTGGCACCGTTAAGACAAAAGCAGAAGCATTGGAAGAAGCATATGTAGAGACGATAGGCAGGAAACTACGGGAGTAATCGCTCCCAAATTTTAGTAAACGGACAGTGATGGTTTGGTAGAATATGACAGTGATAAGTGCAAGGGGTGCAAGGGTAATAACGGTGATAGATGCATTTATAACGAAGAAGGCAAGATAAAACATTGTAAATTTTACGAACTCGAGCTTGAAAGAATAGAAAAAGAACCCCCTACTTCTCTGTGCTCTACAAAGACATACACACTTCCCGGAAAGCTTGACCAAATTATTTTCTGTGGTTTGGGTGGGATACGTAAACCTTTAGGGAGGCAATATGGGAAAAAAACAGATATGGAATCATGGAAATACGACGGGACATATACACCATTAAGCTTAATCGAAGGATATGATTCAATCAGCGATTTGCTGAAAAATAATGTAATCAGAAATATGTTTAGGGAGAAAGAACAGATTCGGATATTAGATGTTGGATCAGGCTCCGGAGGGTATTCTATAGGCGCGTTTTGGGCTTTAAAATTCTTGTTTCCATCCAAACCAGCTACCATTTTTTCTATTGATGAAAATCAGGAATATTTGGACAACTTTGATACCATTCACTCATACTTATTTCCAAAGTCCAAAAAACCCCTATGGAGAAAATTTACGATATATATTGATAAACAATTGATACTTCCAAAAGTGATATATGAAAGTAAATGGGATATTATAATAAGTTCGAAATTCTTGCTGGAATTATTCGATGAAAATAAACCTGAAGTGAATCCATGGAAGTTGTTTGTTAAAGAAAGCGAATCGTTGTTAGAGAGTGGTGGATTCCTTTTAATAAATGAAGTGGAAAAACCAATGGTCAAATTGGAGGACGGCACTGTAAAGCATTTTGTAACTGATGAGTTAAAAAAAGGATTAAAAGAATATTTAACGGAAAATGATCAATTAAGAATTTGCTTTCCCATGCCATGTTCTCAATTATTTCCCCATAAATGTAAATCAAGATATTGCAAACCATTCAGGGAATATAATGTGATTTCCAATTATCGAAAAAAGGAAGCACTTAGGCACGGAAGAATAAGAGAAAGAGTTGAGAAACACCCATCCACAAAAGTAATTAATTATATATTGGCACATAAGGACGCATACGACTTGATATATGAAAATGAGAAAGTCCCTGAAAGGTTCCCGGTAACATATCCCCTATTCGATGACGGGATTGAAAACAAAGTATGCAATGTTGGCTCTAAAGCTACATGTAAAGGAGATTCCCACCACCCCTGCAATAGCCTATATGTATTCAACGATATATGTGCAAAATATAAGGCGGTGGATTAAATGGCTTTCAAAGGATGGGATCGAGTAACAATCGAGACCAACGATGGTCCGGTGGAAGGAATAGCGCCAGTAATAATCTCAGCCAGTAGATCCACGGATATCCCAGCCTTCCACACAGAGAGATTTTTGGAGCGTCTAAATGCTGGTTACATAAAATGGGTGAACCCATTCAACCGAAGTCAACCACAGTATGTATCTTTTGAAAAGACAAGAATGATTGTATTCTGGACAAAGAATCCTAACCCTATTATTTCACATCTCTCTAAAATCAGAGAAATGGGTATCAACTATTATTTCACCTACACCCTGAATGATTATGAGGAGGAGAACCTGGAGCCCAATTTACCCCCATTAGAAGAGCGCATAGAGACCTTCAAGAAACTATCTCAAAAAATCGGTAAAGGCAGGGTATTATGGAGATTTGACCCCCTCATTTTGAGTGACACAATCACTGTCAGCAAACTTCTAGACAAAATAAAGAAAGTCGGAGACAAGATTCACCCTTTCACGAATAAACTTATTATAAGTTTTGTGGATATTGGGCAATATAATTCAGTCAAGCGGAATCTGGATAAGAAAACAGAAGGAAATTTCAGAGAATTCAAAAAGGGCGAAATGCTCAAGTTCGCTAAAGGCCTGCGAGCATTAAACAAGAGCTGGAACCTTGAGTTAGCTACTTGTAGCGAAGAATCAGAGCTGGAGAATTATGGAATATCTCACAACAGGTGTATTGACGGGGAGTTGATGGCTAGGGAGTTTGAGAAAGATAAGGACCTGATGATATTTTTAGGTCTCTACCCCAAGCCTGTAAATCTTTCTGGTAAACTCATTATCGGTGATAAAATAGCGAAGCTAAAAGATAAGGGCCAAAGAAAGGTTTGCGGGTGCATCGTGAGCAAGGACATCGGCCGTTATAACTCCTGTATGCACTTGTGTACCTATTGCTATGCTAATCACAATGAGAAACGGGTAATATCTAATATGGAAAATGACGACTTGGAGACACTTTGAGTAGTGTCTCTAAATACTTTCACCCCCCCTCACCCCTCCTTTATATATCACAATATCAATTAGAGTTTGGAACAACAGTTCACCATAAAACCAAAACGTGAACCATGGAAGTGATCCGATGAGTGATGATAAAGAGAAATACGCTAAACATATAGATGAGCTTGTGAATGCTATTGGCGATAAGGCCAGTAGAGATGAGATCGAAGAAGAATTCGAGAAATACGTTGTCGAGTTCAAGATTTCTGTTCAGGATACGAAACGCAGTATCGCCAATAAATACGATGTTTCCCTGGGCGGCGGCTACGAGGATGTCGATAAGACACTTGAAGAGCTGGGGCCGAACGAGATGAGTGTGAACATCCTGGCACGGGTCGTTTTTGTCGCCGAGAGAGAGATAAATGCCAAGGGCGAGCAGAAGACCATATTGTCCGGTATTCTGGGAGACAACACCGGCACCTGTCCTTTCACCGTCTGGGAAAAGGGCGAGCTGACCCTCGAGAAGGGAGATGTCATCAGGATAGAGTCGGCCTACACCACAGAATGGAATAACGAGCCCCAGGTGAATGTCGGGAATCGCGGCGTGATAAAGAAGGAGTCCAAGGATGCGCTTCCTCCTGGCGGCGGTGGTGGAGGCCAGCCCAAGGAAACCAAGGATGTCAAGATAGCCGAGATAAAGGAGCTCGGGGATTATGACATGAACCTGCTGGTCCGCGTTGTCTTCATCGCCGAAAAGGAGATCACCGCCCAGGGAGAACAAAAAACAATTCTTTCGGGAATCCTGGGTGATGAGACCGGGACCTGCCCCTTCACGATATGGAACAAGGGTGACTTGAGCCTGGAAAAGGGCGATGTGATACGCATAGGCTCTGCCTACAGGACCGAGTGGAACAACGAGCCCCAGATAAACGTCGGCAACAGGGGCACGGTTACGATGGAGGACAAGGATGCCCTGCCTCCGGTTGCCGGAGGGCCGGCAGGCCCGGGCCAGGATGTCAAGATAGGTGATATCAAGGAAGGTGGCCGCAACCTGAACGTGGTCGCCAGGATAATCTCCAGGGAAGAGAGGCAGGTGACGGTCAAGGACGAGGAAAAGACCCTGCTGTCCGGGATACTGGCCGACGACAGCGGCAAGATATCCTACACATGCTGGGGTAAGGCCAAGTTCAAGATAGGCGATGTCGTCCAGGTGACCAACGGCTACATCAGGTCATGGAGGGGAATGCCCCAGTTCAACTTCGACATGGGCAATATCGAGAAATCGAAGGAGAAGCTTCCGAACGCCGAAGAACTGTCCAGGCCGGTGGTCATGAACATCCAGAGCCTGGTAAATAGCGGCGGGATGCTGGACGCTTCGATTGACGGCATAGTGCTCGATGTCAGGGATGGCAGCGGTTTGATTTTCAGATGCCCGGAATGCAACCGGGCGGTCAAGAAGAACGTCTGCAAGATCCACGAGACCGTGGAGGGAATACCTGACCTTCGGGTCAAGGCCGTTGTGGACGACGGGACCGGCGCCATGACCGCAGTTATCGGCAAGGACCTATCCGAGAAGCTCATCGGGAAGTCACTGGACGAGTGCCTGGCCGAGGCAAAGGACGCTATGGATTTCAGTATAATCCAAGACCAGTTCTCCGAGCTTCTGGTGGCGAAGCCGGTCCGGGCTATCGGAAGCGTGTCCTTCGATGACTTCGGGCTCATAATGATAGTCAACGACATTGAATCCCTGAAGGCCGATGTGGAGAAAGAGGCCAGAGCCCTCCTGGAGGCGATATAGATGATGAAGCGGGAAGTCGCATGGAGGGTCTTCGCGGCCGAGTTCAATGATTCAACTATCAAGCTGGAGAGCAAAGAGGAGATGAGCCCCAGTTATCTTATCTCGCCGCTGGGGGCCAGGATGAACAGGGTATTTACCGTGGGTGTGATAATCGATATCGAGAACCTGGGAACACCGGCAGAGCCGATGTGGAGGGCCAGGATGACCGATCCGACCGGAACCTTCTATATCTCGGCGGGCCAGTACCAGCCAGAAGCGGCATTGAGCCTTTCGAAGATCAGACCGCCGGCCTTCGTTGCGATAATCGGCAAGGTGAGAACCTATTCTCCGGAAGATGGGGTGTTGTATGTTTCCATAAGCCCGGAGGTGGTGCGCCAGGTCGATGAGGATGTCAGGGATTACTGGGTTCTGGAATCCTGCAGGGCATTGAAGGAGAGGCTGGAGGCACATGCCGAGGCCAGCAAGATGTCTCCGCCCTCTGCGGAAGAGCTGATGAAGCTGGGCTACAGCGAGCAGCTGAGCAAGGGTCTGGAGATCGCCCTGGAGGAATACCCGGCCGCGCCGACCGACAGATACCGTGACCTGCTTGAGGAATCCCTCAATTATCTTTTGCCGGAGAACAAGGAGGGAAAGGAGGAACTGGTTCCCGTGGCATATGACGAGGATGATGAACCGGACATTCCGGATTACGATGACATGGAAGAAGAAGCGATCGAGGTAATGGCCGGTGACATCGACGAGCCCGAGGAAGAAAAACCAGGCCCCTCCGATGATGACAAAGATGGTGATGAGGAGGCAGACGAGGAACTAACCGCCGATGAAGTCAAGATGCTGGAACTGACCGAGGAGCTGGACAAGGACGGCTCAGGAGTTGACTGGGAAGACCTTGAAGCAGGTGCCAAGAAAGCCAAGTTAAAGAAACCGGCCTTCGAGGAGGCCATCATGGGACTGCTGGACAAGTGCTTGGTCTACGAGCCTATACTCGGGAAGATCAAGAAGGTTTGATTTGAGCCGGATAAGAAAGAGGATAGCCAAAAGGGGCTCAGATATTCGGTTGCCTCGGAGCCAGGTGCACAAATCAAGGTTGTAGAACTTTGCCGCATTCCGGGCAAAGGAAGTTCTCATCCCTCTCGACCTCGCGACGGCAGTAGTGGCATGTTACCAACTGGCCGGACATTCTCTTGAATTCCAGATCATCCGCCTTCTTCCCGGTGAATCCGATTATTAGGAATATGATGCCCAATGCCAGGCAGAGGCCGGCCATGATGAAGGAGAATGATCTCACTTCGTCAATATCGATGTTCTCACCCACCGCGCTTGCTATGTCCCCGATGAGGAAGGGGTAGGCATACCAACCGGCGCTCATCCAGATTAGGAGGGGTGCAAGGATTTTTAACAATCCGTTCATGGTTCCCTTCGGCAGTGTCATGTCAACCAAC
>JAGLSY010000218.1 GCA_023135545.1 Thermoplasmata archaeon
CAGAATCTGGAGGGTAATGAGAAGTGCCGGCCAGAGGGTTGATAATATCGAGTCCGACTCATTTCTCAGGCCTATGGCGCTCTGTATCTTTGCCTTGGCAACATCCTCATTCGGCAAGGCCGGCTGGGGCTGATTATACTGGGGCTGCTGGTACTGTGGTTGCGCGTATTGCGGTTGTACCGGTTGTGCATACTGCGGCTGTGCCGTAACTTGCTGATATTGTCCATGCGTACCGGGCGGTGCTGCAGCCTGCTCCATCGGCAGATAATTCTGACATCTCGGGCAATACCAGCGCTGATATTCGACTACAAAAACAGCCTGGGTGCCGCAGTCCCTGCAAGAGGGCTGAACCCTATGGTCCGGTGCATGGCCTGACATTATCAATGAACAACAATACCGGCATATTTAAAGACTTCTTAGGAACATTATTTATAGTAAAAAAAGAGGCCAATCTTTTATATTTCAATCTTTAAATTTCAACATTTCTATATATAAGCTTAATTCAAAACTTATTTATATAACAACTCACATTAAAGCAATGGGGATTTTGGGCTAGTTGTTAGAGTGCATCCCATCCCTTCTGACAAGGCTAGCCCCTCCCTTCCCTTTCATTTTAATTCATTATTATTTGTGAGCATGTTCAATAACCGAGCGAGCAGGTGAACCCGAGTTTCTTTATTAACGGCATTTTTTTCTTTTTTTAGATGCGTTGGCCAAACTTCCCAGAGCGCATCTATTTTGTCAAACCTTGGTTTGACGCAGGAGGAGTGAGCCAGCGCAGCGAGGGTTAAAAGAAAAAAACGCCATCGCATCATCTTTGTGACAAGGCTAGCCCCTCCCTTCCCTTTTATTCATTAATCTTTATGTTTGTTGTACATTTATTTTTGCTCGATAAATTCATTTTCAGCGTTTTGATGCATACGCCAGCATAGCTGAAGGAGGGGCTAGACAAAAAGGATATCAAAGTTCTAGCAACACCTTTTAGTCCTGCCCCTCCCTTCCCTTTCATTTTGCATTGGGCTACTGGTCGAGCGTATGCTTTACCAGGTTTTTGCCTAATAAAAACACAGAGGCTCTATAAGCTCGGGCCTCTTTTTGCCTTGACTTCCTTTACTCTGGATAATATTGCGTCTGCGACCTGGTCAGCATCACAATGTTATGCCGTAAATATCTCCGTATTTTTCTTTCAGATACTTCATGTACGGCTCGATTGTCAGCGGTTTACCTGTTACATTTTCCACGATCTCGTTTGCCGTGAACTTTCTGCCGTGCTGATATATCTGATTCTTCAGCCATGAATGGAGTGTGTCGAACTTGCCTAGCTCTATCTGGCCGGGAATCTCGGGGTGGGCCTTCAATGCGGTCTCGTAGAACTGTGCTCCCATGATGTTGCCGAGGGTGTAGCCCTGGAACTGACCGCCTATCATACCATGATACCAGTGGATGTCCTGCAGTACCCCATCCTTGTCATCAGGGACAGATACGCCCATGTCAGCCTCGAATCTCCTTCTCCACTCGTTGGCCAGGTCGGCGATGGCCAGTTTACCTTCCAGCATGTCCAGCTCCAGGTCGAAGCGGAGCATCACGTGAAGGTTGTAAGTCACCTCGTCGGCATCTGTCCTGATTAACGATTTCTGAACTTTATTCACTGCCTTGTAATAGGCATCCAGTGGTACGTTTCCCAGCTGTTCTGGAAATTCTTCCTGCAACTTTGGATAATAGAATTTCCAGAAGCCCAGGCTCCGGCCGACTATATTTTCCCACAATCTGGACTGGCTCTCATGAACTCCCGAGGAGGCCCCTCCTGCCAGGGATGTTCTTTCAAATTCAGGATCGATTCCCTGCTCGTACATCCCGTGCCCTGCCTCATGGATGGTGCTGAATATGCAGTCCCTGGGGTCATTCGGGTCTATTCTGGTGGTTATTCTCACATCGTGGATTGACAACGAAATTGTGAAGGGATGTGGGCTCATATCCTCCCTGCCAGTGGCGAAATCATAGCCTATGTCCTTGGCAATGGCCTTGCTGAATTCGAGCTGTTTATCTTTATCATAAGGTTGGCAAAGGAAGGAATCATCGACCGGCTCCAGTTCCGTGATCTTCTTGACCACCGGAACCAGCTCTTCCCTCAGCTCGGCAAACAGTTTCCTGATGTTGGACGCCTTCATGCCGTAATCTGCCAGGTCGATAAGGGGGTCGGCGATATGCTCGTACCCTGGAAAGAAATCTGCCATCTCCCTGCTGTACACTACTGTCTTTTCAAGATAGGGCTGCACCATGGAGAAATCATCGGCAGGTCTGGCCTTTACCCAGGCTTGATTCATTTCAGTATTGTGCATGGACAATTTTGCCGTGAATTCCGGAGGTATCTTCGTCGCCTTGTCATAGTCGCGCTTGGTAACCCTGATGAAGCTGGCCTCGAAGGAATCATATGGGTTATTGTCCTCGAGCACCCTGTTATTTTCCAGTAATTCTCCAATTTCAGGGTCAATGAACATCTTGTGAGCCATCTTGCTCAATGTTCCAAGCTGTCTGCCACGTGCCATGGCACTACCTTCCGGCATGTAGGTGGATTGGTCCCAGTACAACAGTGCGATCGAACTGCCTATGTCTCCTATCTCTGATAATCTGGTCCTCAATTCCTCAAAGTTTTCATTCACGCAATCGTCTCCGTCAATGGGACACATGAAAAGGTTAACAGATTTAACTTCTTTGATGTATTATTCGGATGCCAATCATTATCAGGCCATGAGTAGGCCGCCGTTGACATGCATTATCTCGCCGGTTATGTAATCAGCATCATCGGAGCACAGGAATGCCACGGCCTTCGCAATATCCGCCGGCTGGC
>JAGLSY010000219.1 GCA_023135545.1 Thermoplasmata archaeon
GACCCTTGCCACAAAATCGGCTTTTCCCTTCTCGTACAGCTCCTGCAGGGCGGCCATGCCTATCCCGGCATCCTCTGGGTGAACATGAGTGCCGGCACGTTTGCCAACCCATTCCTTCGGATCATGAGCCATTATCCTCCCCGACGCCTCGTTTATGTAAACATAATTGAAATCATCGTCAAGTACGAATATGCCTTCTTCGGTGTTCTTCAAAATCAGATCCAGAAAATCGGTTTTTTCTTCAAGTTCGGATTCCATCTCGTGCTTGTATAATGCTATTTCAATTGATATCTGGAGCTCCCTTGGCTCGAAGGGCTTGACTATGTAAGCGTAGGGCTCGGTTATCATGGCACGTTTCAATGTTGCTTCATCGGTGAAGGCAGTAAGATAAATGACCGGAATATCCATTTCGTCCTTGATGATGTTGGCGGCATCTATGCCGTCCATCTCGCCTTCAAGTTGAATATCCATGAGAACAAGGTCTGGCTTGTGCTCTCTGGCCAGCTCCACGGCCTTTTCCCCGGAGGAGGCAATATCGGGAACTTCATAGCCCAGGATTTCCAGCCGCCTCTTGAGGTCATGGGAAACTATGCTTTTGTCCTCTACCACAATTATCTTTTTCTTATAATTGCTCATTATCTTTGTCTCCCCTGCTTCCAGAATAAGGTATTATGATTATAAATTTTGTTCCTTCCCTGCTTATCACCTTGACATTTCCATCCATCTCGCAAACCAGGGTGTCCACCAGTTGCAGCCCCAAGGAATCCAGATTTCTAATATCAATGGATTTTGGAATGCCGATGCCGTTGTCCGATATGGTCAGTGTGAAACTCTTGTTATCATCATCCAACTTTGTAGTTATGGATATGACCCCACTATCCCTGCCCTTGAAGGCGTATTTCATGCTGTTGGATACCAGCTCATTGACAACAAGGCCGCATGACATTGCGGTGTCCACATCAAGCTCGATATCATCCACATCCATCTCGATTTCCACGGATTCGGGGTTAATCAGGTATGACATGGACATGTGATTGACAAGAACCTTCAGGTATTCGCCAAAGTCCAGCCGGGATATATCGGAGGTCATGTACAGTTTCTCATGAATAAGCGCCATTGATTTTATCCTGTTCTGGGTGTCCCGCAAAACCTCATGGGTAGCTCTGCTGTCGTGCTGACCAGATTGCAGACTTAATAGACTTGAAATAATCTGAAGGTTGTTCTTTACCCTGTGGTGTATCTCCCTCAGCAAAATCTCCTTCTCGTGCAATGCCCTCTTGGTTTCATTCATGGCCTTGACTCTTTGCTTGTTAATTCGTTTCAGCTCGTCGACCCTTTTCTTCAACCCTTTTGATATGAGCGATGTGAGGAGAGTTATGACGATCATGGAACATATGAATGCCAGCATATTGAATACGGCCATGCTGAATATGTCCGGATGCCTTATTCTATCGTTGATAACAAGCCAATAGAAGGCTATGCCATAATTGGCCATGCTGAATATGGCAAAGATGAAAGAGCTCTTTGGACCTATCAGAAGGCCTGCAGTTATTACAGATACGGCATAGACCAGTATGATTGTAAAGGATAAGCCACGGTTTGTCATTGCATAGGATGTGCAGACTGTGATGATTATGAGGAAAAGGTAGATTCCAGCATAATAATATCCCTTTTTTGAAAGAAAATAGGAAAGAATAACCCCAGACATGACAACGATTCCATTGAATAGAGATACCCAATTGAGGGCCGGATGGCCCATGTAGTTGATTATCACCAGAACCGTACAGGCCACGGCCAGGATAACTCCAAAACTGAGAACAAGTGTGTGAAAGAATCTGGCTTGCTCTGCTCTGTAAGAATCCTTTATCTGAGTGTCAATCACTTTTTCAAACCAAGGGTTCAAAGAATGCCTCCTTATCAGTCGAAGAACTTCTCCACTCTATCGGAGATAGTTTTTCTTGGGGAGCCAGTCATCACACCTTCCATGCCCTCGAACTTGGCTTCGACAACAATTCCCTCGGAGGTTATGTCATACTCCATGATTTCCTGATTGTGTTTACTGCCCCTGAGCTTCAATATGTTCATGGCCTTCTTCATTTCCGAGCCGATCTCGACATACCTCATCATTATTATGCCATCAACGATGTGGGAAGTACCCTTGTCTGACAGAGATGTGATGCCCATGAGTTCGCTGGTTTCCACCGTCAGCAGGGATGTTATATTGCGGCTTTTGAACAGCAGGATCAAGGAGGTCAGATAATTCTTAAGGTCGATTTCAGAACCTATGTTCTCATAATCGGATATCGTGTCGATGACCACCCTTTCAACTCCCTCCAATGACTGGCTTATCTCCTGAGAGTGCTTGTTGAGGTCCAGGTAGGTCGGTATGTTGTGCATTATTTGCACCAAACCCTTCTCCTCGAAGCCTTCCAGGTCTATTCCGAAGCCAACAGCATTCCTTTTCAGCTCCACCGGGTTTTCCTCGAAGCCTATGAACAGGGATTTTTTGCCGTTGATCGCGGCCTCGTTGATGAATTGAAGGGCCAGTGTGGTCTTTCCGGTTCCCGCGCTGCCGCTGACTAGTATGGCATCCCCCTTGAAGAAGCCGCCCCCGGACATTACGTCCAGCCCCTTTATGCCGGTGTTGACCTTCTCGGTGGTCTTCCGCATCTTTTTGTCAGGAATGAGAATCGGATATACCCTGGCTCCGGCATCACTGATCTCGCAGGAATGCTTGCCGGATATGAAATCGCTTCCTCTCATCTTGAGAACTTCGATATAGCGTCTGCCGCCGACATTTGTGATCCTGATTATGGCATCTGTGACGAATTCCTCCACCCCCAGCCTGGACAGTTTATCCTGGTCATTTATCTCGGTGGTTATTATCGTTGTAATCTGCAAGGTTTTGAGTTTGGAGACGATTCTGAAAAGCGCGTTCCTGAACTCCGTGGTCTTCTCGTACAGAAGGCCAAAGGAAGCAATGCCGTCCAGCACCAACCGTTTTATGCCCTTCTCCTTGACCCATGTCTCTATAATCTCTATCAGGATTTCCACGTTCAACACGCTGGTGGATATGTCGTCCTTTCCCGCATCCGGAGATGAGAGCTGGCGTATGGTCGATAAATCAAGGAACCACACTTTGTCCTCGTTTTTGTCCATAAGCGTCTTCAATCCGTCCGGGAGAGAGTTGATTATGTTAGATCTGCCCTCTTCCATCGTGATGAACAAACCCTTCTCCCCGCTTTCCTCTGCGTTATTCAGCAGAAATTGGGATGCCAGTATGGTTTTGCCGGCTCCTCCGCTTCCGCTCAGTAGAACTATGGAATTTTCTACCAGGCCACCGTTGGTGACCTCGTCCAGTCCTTCTATGCCTGTCCCTATCTTCATACTCTTCTACCCCCTCATGGCTCCCCGCTAGCCTCCTGAATTATCCTACTGGCTATGGTCTCTGCCATTGTAGGTCCAAAGGTCGATGAAAGAATGGCCTTTATGGCCTCGAGGAACTCGTCCGGGTTCTCTTTCGGGTCCATGTCCTTGAGCAGGGCCTCGAGTTGATGCTCCAGGTCCTTTGCCAGACCCTCTCCCACGGCATCCTCAATTATTGATTCAACCCTCTCGGGAAGGGCATAAACATTTGCCCCGGCCATGATATCCCTGGTCACGATGGTCTCGATATGCCGGCGGGTCGCATCTCTTATGAAATCGTTTGGAGTGCTGTAGGCCAGCTCAGGATGCCTGTCTATGATCTCGCTCACCTGATGCATCATGGCCTTTGATATCCTCACTCCGACCCATTTTCTTTCATCTTTCTTGTCTTGGGAAGCCATTCTTTTTCAACATAGTTATTTGAATACTAATACATTTCTACATTAATATTTATACATTATTCTGCAGTAAAAAAATTATTATATGTAAATATGAATTTTCAATTATCTCAACCAAACATTTATATATTTTTTGGTTATTTTAATCTTTTTTTAAGGCAGCCAGACATTACAATAATGATTATTGAATTTATTACAAGAAATACTAATATCATAATAGAAACTAATATATAGACCTACATAAATATAAGCCGTGGTGTATTAATTTGAGCGCCAAAACAGCTTTGACAAAAAAAGATGAAGCCATAATTACCCATCTTGTCAAGACAGGCATGTCCAAGAACATGGCCAAAACCCTCGTCGTTCTAGCCGAAGGTGAGGAGACTATATCGGTTGTCATTGAGGGCATAACAGCCTTGAGGCAGCCAGAAGTCTCTATAGTCATGCAGGACCTGCGCGTCAAGAGATGGGTTAAGAAGCGCGACATCAAAAAAGAAGGCAAGGGGAGGCCGGTACACGCCTACAAGCTGGCGATGCCGTTCACGAAAATTGTAGAGGCAATAGAGAAGGAAGAAGACAAGAAGATAAAGGAGATAAAAACTAACATCGACAAATTGAAGAAATTGGTCAAGTAGTTTTCAATATCCTTAATTCTCCCTTCGACTCGACGATTGCTGATGTAGCCAAGCCTATGAACAGCCCGTTCTCAACAATACCTGGGATATTGTTTATCTCAGCCTCGAGGCCAGACGGATTTTCTATCTTTTCAAACCGGCAGTCGATTATGTAATTATTGTTGTCAGTGATATACGGCTTGCCATCCTTCATCCTGAGGGCCAGGCTGTCGCACATGGGAGCCAGCTTCTTCATGCACACCTCGATTCCGAAGGGTACGACCTCGACCGGAAGGGGAGAGCGGGTTCCCAGAACATCTACTATCTTTCTCTCATCGGCAATGATTAACACCTGCTTGGACACCGAAGCGACTATCTTTTCACGGAGAAGCGCGCCGCCCATCCCTTTTATCAGATTGAGGTCGGCATCTATCTCGTCGGCTCCGTCAATGGTCAGGTCAATGAGCTGGCACTCGTCCAGGGTGGTCAATGGGATTCCAACCTTGAGTGCCTGCGCCTCCGAGGCCTTGGACGTAGGTATCGCGATGATGTCCAGACCATCCCGGACCATCTCGCCGATCTTGTTAATGGCATAATATGCGGTGGAGCCAGTGCCCAGACCTACGACCATTCCAGACTGGACGAATTCCGCGGCCTTTTCGCCAACTAGTTTTTTTGCATCTTCAGCACTGAGAGACATGTGGGCCTGTATGAAAACAAATAGGATATAATTTGCTATTGAACAGACAGGAAAGCATCCAAAAGCCAAGGGCACCAGTAATTGATAGCATGGGTCCCAGTATTATAGAGTGTGGCGGGGGGCCGGATGGCGGGCAAAGCACGCACCAAGGGCGGATATTTCAACGAGCCATCATACCCATCAAACCTAATAGTCCAGCAAACTCTCCGACTTCATGAACTCACGCAGCAGAGTGGTGGCATAACACCCTTTGTTGAGGTCGAACTTGAAAAGAAGGCCGGGATTTACATCAGCATCCGGGTCGTCCACGATGCCCTCTGCCACAGATATTTCAAGGTTGCCAAAAGGCGACAATATCTCACGCCTGGTGCCCTTGGAACTCATTCTTTCCAGCTTTGGGATTATGAAGACCTTTTGCTCTATCTTCTCAGCCTCGAATATTTTTCTTTCGACCTCACCTGGCTCGCCCCCCGCGAACTCGGTTTCATAGCCCACAAGGGCCGCACTTACAAAGGCCTTCTGTTTCCCGATCAGCTTTGTGAGCTTGGGAATATTATCGGCATCGGCCATGACCCAATTTCGATGGTCCGGCAAACCGTGCTTGTCCATCTTCAGCACCATGTCGCCTGGCACTGGCTCATTCAGAGGCAGACCTTGAGACATCCTCCGGCTCAGCATTTTGTTGAAGATGTAGGATTGATAGGCATGGATAAACATCATGAGGAGGTTTTTCGGCAATTGCTTGAGGGCTTCAACATGGTCATCCGGGTTGACGGCCAGGTGGTTTAAAATCGCCTTTTCAAAGCCCAGGTGGTCTGGGAAGTAAACGAGGGCTTCGGCATAATTTTGTTCTGTCTTCAACCTCAGTCTGGCCTCCATGGTCTCCTCGCTTTCGTTCTCCACCATGTCGAAGAGATATGAATCAACTGCCTTCTTGAATTCACCTTCCACAATGAGGCGGCCTATCTTGTGGGTTATGGGCCTCACGGCCCCGAAACGCTGTATGCCGAAGAAATTGGGAAAGCCCCCTAAATCACGAAGCTGGCCAGCTGCCTCATCCGCGATTTCCCTACAGGTTTCAATGGGCTGCCCCATGCTCCTTAGAACTACCTCGAATTTGTTTCCGAAAAGGTCGCCGATGTTCACGCGTTTGTGAGTCGAATAGGCCTTTTCCACGATTATATCGGTGAGCCACATGGACTGGACATTCTCCAGGGTGGTGTGAAAAACAAAGAGCTGGGTGGTTATGGCACGCTTGTCCTTGGTCCCGCAGAACATGATGTTTCTACGGCTTATCCTCAGTTTCCTGGCCATGATCCTTATGAGGCGGTTGGTCTCCCAGTTTTTTGAAGTTATCACCGCGGCAGTGAAATGACCGGGCGCTTCAAGGGGCATGTCCGATTTCTCGATTACCCGGAAATCCTCCGGAATGGTACGAAGACGGCCTCCAACACCCTCTGTTGAAGTGAAAAAATATTCGATGCCGATGCCCTTTTCCCGTGCTCCTGCAGGTGAAAAATCTTTCATCACAACTCTTTCTCTAGGATGGCCAGCGCCTTTCCGTACTCGGCTGAAAGGTTTTTGGCTGCCTTCTTTATGGCGGTCTCGGGCTTGCCTGATCTCATCTTCACGTAGATAATTGGCTTGTCAAGTACCGGATGCCTTTGAAAGCACTGGGCTATATCGACATTCTTGTCATTCAGCAACTCTGTGATAATAGGCTGGATGATGGTCTGGTCTGGGTCCGCTACCTCTATCTTTATGCTGTCCTTTTCCTTTTCCAATAAAATGAACTTCATGGGAGCACCGGAAAGGGCTGAATATCTACCTCCTCTTTAATCTTTCTGCTGTAAACTACCAGTTCCTAAAGGACCTAGCGTTGTTATACTGTCCTGGAAGTTTACATTCCAGCAGCCATAAGCCCGAACACGCAGAGGTCATATCTCTGCGGCCAGTTAAATTAAATTGATGGGCTTACGGCGGTGTTCTTGTTATTGCAGACCGATTTGTAATTGCGCGATCCACTTGCATCTGTACGCGATTACAAGAGCAAACATGAATCAAAACATATCCTAGTTCAATGTTTGATCCAATCTCTGACTTAAAAGACAGAGTGTTCTCGGTCAATTTGCAATAATATTCATACCTAAGTCTTCATTATTAACAAAGGCCAGTGCCACGAGCAGGTGAGCGGGGGGAAGGGCGCGAACCAGCGGAGTGGAGCTGGGTGGGGGGCTACCTTAAAGAATGGGGTGGGGAAAAACCACAGGTCGGAGCATATTTACATCATCCCGACCATTTAACATCGATGAAGAAGAAAGAATACAGAGCAAAAGTTCTCAGAAAAGCCATGCCTGCTATCATACTGGCTCTGTTCATCTTTTTCACATTGATACTTCTGGTCAACCATACCGAAGCCGCATATATGGCAATGCTGGCTTGGATTATTGTCCCTGTTTTAATTGCCAGGCTGTATGCCAGGCTAAAGAAAAGTTAGCTCAGCGATTTTAATTTCCCGATGTCTGCCAGAGAGTGTAAATCCACCTGAATTTCTGCCAGGTTTTCCCTGGCTCCTTCCACCCTGTCCACTATGACTATAGCCTTTTCGACCACCCCTCCCGCTTCCCTGACACACTGGATCGCATCGATGAGGCTGCCGGCGGTTGTTGTCGTGTCCTCTACAAAAAGCACCTTATCACCCTCTTCGAGAATTCCCTCGATTCTCTTCTGGGTGCCGTGTGTCTTGGTCGATTTCCTTATCATGATGAAGGGCTTGGCAGAGTAAATGGAGGCAGCGGTCGCTATGGGAATGGCCCCCAGCGCCACACCGGCTATCCTGTCCATCCCTTCCGTGAAAGCCTGAATTTCTCCGGCCACCAGTGTCAGGAATTCCGGGTCGGTTACCGCCTTTCTCAAATCCACATAGTAATCGCTCTTTCTTCCCGAAGCCAGCGTGAACTCGCCGGTCTTGAACGCGCCCAGGTCAATTATCATTTTTTCCAGCATGTCTATCACCTACCAAAGCAACCCCAAGGCAACCCACCCAAGTAACCCATTCGGGTAACCTACCAAGGTAACTCCTCCGGGCAACCGATTCAACAGGTTGCCAGACAGTTACCAGGGCACCTCCTTCTTGCCCATCTTGAAGCCGATTATGTTGGTGGCCCTGTGGAGAAGCGGTATCAGTACCAGAATGAATACCAGGCCATAAATATGCTCCCCTTCCAGAAAATGGGCCTCGAACCATGAAAACTGGAATATGATTATGAAAAGTAAAGCCCCGATGAGCAGGTCGTACTGATCCATTATCGGGAATTTCGAACCCTTCTTTTTGCCCATGCGGCGCTTCAGCCAGCTGCCCAAAAGGTCGCCCATCATGGAGCCGAAGGCCAGGAAAAAGAGGATGGGTATTGCAACATCCCATTCACCAAAGGCCCAGTCCGGAGCATCGAAAACATACAATGCCAGGCAATTAAATATTGCTCCGAGGGCCATGCCGGTCAGCGTGCCGCCAATGAGGCCTCTCCAGGTCTTTCCGGAGCCAAAAATTCTCCTGCCGTCCCTTGCTTTCTTTCCGAAGTCAATGGGAGTGCCGCCGCCAACCAGCACCGC
>JAGLSY010000022.1 GCA_023135545.1 Thermoplasmata archaeon
TATCCTTTCAGGCACATTGTATCAAGCCCTAATAAATATTCTTTTGTATTTTGATATCGACAAGCACACCGCGAGCAGGCTTTTGGGGGACGGGAAAAGCCAGCGCAGCGGTGGGGTGGGGGGACATCAATTGCTGGGGCGGGCATCTCATCAAGCCCACTAGACCTATTCCCATCACGAAGTAGAAAAGAATCGCAAGTATGAAATATTGATATTGGGATGCTAGGTTGATAAAATGGATATCGTTGTAATATCAATTGGCGGCTCGATCCTGGTCCCGGACGACCATGACACATCCTACATCACGGAACTGGCCGGGATGCTGGCTAAGATTTCAAAGCATGTGAAACTTTTCGTGGTCGTGGGCGGCGGCCGGATATCCAGATACTACATAAAACTGGGAAGGGAGCTGGGGGCTGACGAATCCTACCTGGACGATGTCGGAATCGAGGTTACCAGGCTGAATGCCAGGATGATGATAACTGCCCTGGGAAAGCTGGCCTACCATACCCCGGCCATGAACTTTGACGAGGCAATCACGGCCTCGAGAAATCATGATATCGTGGTCATGGGCGGTACCCACCCGGGCCACACGACGGATGCGGTTTCCGCCATGCTGGGCGAGCGTGTCGGAGCGACCAGGCTCATCAACGCCACTTCTGTTGATGGAGTGTATACCGAAGACCCGAAAAAGAACCCGGATGCCGAAAGACTGCCAGTCGTCAGCTTTGACGAGCTTATCAGGATTTGCCTCAAGGTGGAGGGAGGAGCCGGCCCAAATGTGGTATTCGACCCCCTGGGAGCCAAGATAATATCTCGTGCAGGCATAGAAACCAGGATCGTCCACGGGCGCGACCTTGTTCAACTTGAAAAGGCCATTCTCGGCCAGGACTTTCACGGAACCATTGTGAGCGCGGCAGGGGCGGCTGAGAGGGAAGGCTGATGTTCAGGGCATTCATAGCCATCGAGATAGAGCCGTCTCACGAGTTGAGAGGATTTTCATCTGCGATTCATAATACCGGCGGCCAGTTAAAAATGGTCGACCTGGATAACCTCCACATCACGTTGAAATTCCTCGGAGATACCAGGGAGGAAATTGTTCCGGAAATCAAAAAGATCATTGCTGGCTCGGTTGAGGGCAGGAAGCCCTTCGTGGTCAAACTGACCGGAGCCGGGGCCTTTCCCAACCTGGGCAAGATATCTGTTATCTGGGCCGGCATGAAGGAGGCCGATGAACTGGCTAGAATTGCCAGTTACATCGATGAAAAGACAGCGACTTTGGGATTCAGGAGAGAGAAACGAAAATTCTCGGCCCACATCACGCTGGCCCGTGTCAGGGGTGGCAGGAATAAAGATAAACTGGTGGATGTTATCGAGCAGTACAAAGATGAAGAATTCGGCACGCTGGCTGTCGATAAGATAATCTTGAAGAAAAGTGTTTTGACACCTGATGGCCCTATCTATTCGGATGTGGAAATAGTCGAATTATGATTGTTGATTACAAAAAATGTGATACAATCATTTTTTGTATTTGTGGATGAGCATTTTATCCCAGTCCACATCATTCTCAAAACCCTTGCTCTTCAGGTATCTGGACATTGACTCGGTAACCCTGGCCACCTCGAGGGATTTGGCAGAGTGGTAATGGCCGTATATGTAGAGTTCCAGTTCCTCGGATTCTTCTTGGATAGGGAATATCAGTCTCATCCTGCCCTGCCTGTTATAGCCTTCTGGCTTCTTGTTCTTCTCCAGGTCGATGAGGTTTTCCTTTATCATCATGTTGACGAATTCTTCCTCTTCTGGCGTCTGGCCAGTATCCTCAAGGAACTTGATGTACAACTCTGAAAATATGGGTACGAAATCCTTGTACTCCACTCCCTTCTCGAATCTTATATGGCCGCTTCTTACTTTCATTATACTTACTCCCTCATGTAATTCAATATATATCCAAATGGGATGATATGATATTTAATGTTTATGGCAGAGTTTCCCAGGTCTTCGATCATTGTGGTATCTGGAAGGAGCTAGCATCGCCAGTCATCGAAAGTATTGATTGTGATGGGAAATGGAAGACCTCTAGTTTATAATATTTGCCTGATGCCAGGCCGTCGATGACTATGAAATCTCCTCCATTTATCTGATTTGTGGAATAGGAGTAATCATTGTATGTGGCTGTTATCTGGGATTCGTTGTGGCCACCTATTGAGCAGGGATTATCATACTGGCTGGTTAGGGGAGTCTGGATTGTAATTGTGGTGATTTCATCCACATCCTCCTCGTATAGAATAATCTTGAGGTCAATGGGATTAACTTCACCACTGAATGGGCCAAAAACAAGCTTAGCCGAAGTCATATTGACGGCATCCACATCATGCCAGCTTCCCAATGGGGCAAGGCTCTCATTGCTTCCCCCACCCATGCCTATTATCATCACATAAAGCACGCCGGCCAGGACTATGGTCACGGCAACCATAAGAATTGTCGCTATTATGGGCGATACTGCCTGATCGTTCCTTCCAAATCTCATTATTACACTTCCCAGTTGGATGTCCATATCCTCATAAGTATTAAACTATTTCGTTATGATAGATAGCCAAACAAAGAAAAGCCAACCCAATCCTGCTCATCCGGCCAGGGTCATATTGATGTCCCAGCATGGGTCCCAACAATCCCTCAGTGTGGCGGGGGGCCGGAAGGCGGGTAAGGCAATCCACCAGCAAGACATATCTCAGCAGAGCTTGGCAGATATCATCAACATGCCCCGTCTGATTGCCTTGATAGTACCAAGGAAGGCGGGGTCTATATTTGATGTGCCAGCGGGTGACAGCGATGGCCAGCAGAAAAATTACCCCTCGCATAAGCGAGCGAGGGACGTAAATAAAGCCCCGTCCGAAGGGCGGGGATAATCAACCCTTTTTCCTGTGAGCTTAAGCTATCAGAAAAAAGAAAAGAAAAAGGGAAAGGGGTGTGAGCCGAAACTCACATTATCAAATCATTGCAGTGTGCTTATGGCTGTGACCAGGTTCCGCTGTCACCAGTCATTGAGACTGTTGACTCGGTGTCTATGTGGAACACTTGGACGGTGTATGTTGCGCCAGAAGTCAGTCCCCAAATGGTGATGGAGTCACCCTGGTTGATCAGGTTACCGGCTGGGTTGAAGTCAAAGTAGCCTGCATTGGCTGGGTTCATAGTTGTGTTATCAGCTGTTGGTGCATACTGGAAATTGTATGTTCCAGTTCCAGCTCCGGTTGTTGATGTAACAACGAACCTGACATCCATTGGCTGTACATCTGTGGTGAATGCACCAAATTCCAGCTTTGCTGTGGTCGCATCTACTGCTCCGACCTCTTTCCATGCTCCTGCTGGGGTGGATGCTCCACCACTGCCGAACCCTATGACCATAACATAGAGCACAGCAGCCAGTACGACGGTAATCGCGACCATCAAAATGGTAGCAATAACCGGAGACACTGCGTCTTCCTTCTTTCTTATATTCCATGTGTTTTTCATATTTTGTCCTCCTGTAGACATATTATTGTCTACGGTGAGAACTACAATGTCAACATATTTATACTTTTCCTATATAAGTTCGACCATTGCCGATATTGGTAACGTTGATTGGCGAAAATCATGCCTGGTACTGTTTAACGAGTTCTGGATTACTGGGAAATGTACCTTTGAGTTACTTGAGTTTTGCTAAGTACGCTCGGCACCCGAAAAACCCAAACTCAAAGCTACCAGCATTTTTCAGGCGGAACTCACAGAACTCACAAACTCACAGAACTCCTTTACATTGATTTGGCAGATATGCCTTTCTTGTCTATTGTGCATGATAAGATCTTTGTTTTTTCGGGGTGGTTTCTCACCTTTCTGATGAGCAGATTCCTCTTGTATTTTGAGCCATCCCTCAGCCTCTCCAGCTCGATGGTGATATCCACTATGTCCTCGACACCGCTCTCTATCCGGTTGCTGAAAACCCCTTTGAGCATGGTTGCCAGGGCTATTCCCTCATTGTGCTGGGTGTGGGCCTTTATGGTTCTCATGGCCGAGAGGACATCCGACTCCTCGTAGTATTCTAGGAAGAAGTCCAGTGAATCCAGGACTATTCGGAATGGCGGTTTCAACTTGGAAATCCCGTAGGTGAGGGTGGTCAGAAAGTTGATGTCGTAAGCCTGGTCGGCCGGGATGGCCTTGTACTGGAGAATGTCCTTCATCTTCAGGCCTTCCTGGCGGTATCTGCTTATCTCGAGATTCTTGGCCAGCACCTTCTCGTAGTACATCTTGCCGATGTTCACCACTCTGATATCCTGCTCCCAGCCGAATTCCTTCATCGCGTTTTTCACATCTTCATCTCTTTCGGTTGTCGAGAAGTAGGTGACGTTCTCCGTGCCTATGCCGGCGGCCGCAAACTGCTTGGCAAACAATTCAACCCCGGTGCCGGGGGTTCCGGTTACTAGGATGGTGTATCCCTTGGGTATGCCGTCCATGAGAGCCTTGTCCAGCTCCTGGATTCCTATACTGGTCGTTCCCGACATTCTCATTCACCCCCTATCGTTATGGTCGTGTCACATACCAGTTTCATCATGTTGTGCACTTCCTCTGTGTCTCCTAACTCGTCCATGGTGAATACAATCGAGTAGGCGTCCTTGGCCCTCAGGTTGTTTATCATTATGTGAAGGAATTCTGATAAAATTCTCATGTTGTTGTGGATGCCCAGGGCGTTTATGGCGTCCAGGATTATCACGCTGTTCCTCCCTTCGGTCTTCCTCATGAGATACTCGACCTTGAGCATTATGTTCTCCAGCATCGTCGGGCTTTCCACATAAAAGACATTGTCGTATTTCTTGGTGGCCCCTATCATGATGTGTGATACACAATCCACGAAGTAAATGTGCTCCAGGTCTATCTCCAGTATTTTCAGCACATCGATTATCGAATGAGAGGGAATGGCCACGGTTATGTAGATGACATCGACATTCATTTTTGGGGCGAAAATATCCACTATTCCGCGTATGGCATCGAAGTAGCTGTCTCCCTGTATTCTCAGGTCGATGGCCGACGACGGCGGCAGCTCATGAAGCTCCTCTGCCAGTTCAGCCGGACTCTTTATCATATCAACCGCTGCCTCCCTTCAGCAATGGAACGAGAAGGACGCCAGCTGGCGTCAGATCAAGAACATACTTGGCCCTGGAATGGGTTGTGCCCCTCATCTTCACGACCTGCAGTGTGCGAAGCAAGTCACCCCTTCGCTCCAGGTTGCCCATTAGAACTATTCCGTCGGCTATGGCCTCCTCCACCCCGTAGAGCGAGTACCTGTCCGCCGATGGTGATATCTCGGATATCAGAAGGCTGGTGCATCCCCTGTTGGACAATGCCTTTCCTATTTTCAAGATGAATTCCCTTATCTTTTCCTCGGTCTTCAGCCTGTAGCAGACGGAGGTTATGGAATCTATGACCAGTCGCTTGATGGACAGCTCATCGACAAGATTTCCCAAGGCCCTTACCAGCGTGTCCACATCCTCCAGGCTGAACTCAACGCTGGTGAGCCCCAGGCGCTCGTAGACGACGGGCATGTCCACGAAGACCAGCGTTCCCTTCTTTATCAAGCTCTCTTCGAAAAAATCGTAGGGTATCACGTTCCTGGTGAGCTTGTCGGAAGATTCGGTAACCGAAATAAAGAGTGAATTCTCACCGGCCAGTGCTCCATGAACAAGGAACTCAAGGCTGAGAGTGGTCTTTCCCGTGCCGCAGCTCCCGGTGAATAGAATGGTGTTACCCCTCGGTATTCCACCATCGAGTATGTTATCCAGACCGTCTATACCTGTAAGGCACCGCTCTCTTTCCAGGCTGGAATTCTTTTCAGAGGCCATAGTTCCGTGCTCCAATACCATTAACCATATTTTAAACATTTGGATTAGGGTGGTTGCTAAATTCATTGTAACCTTGCAGATTGCAGATAGATGAGTTGTAGAGAGGGCTGGTTGCAAACGTATATATAAGTCCTAGCCGATATATAAAAATCCTATCTTGAGAAAAAATATCGGAGACTGGTCTGTTGAGCGATTCGGTTCTGTACCTATGCCCATTTTGCGGCGCTTTCATAAACGAAGAGGTTACAGCCTGCCCCAACTGCAAGAAGCCCTTGGAGGATGAGGCGGAGGAGGAATTCGAGAAGAGCCTGGATGACCTGATATATGGTGAAATCGATGAGGCCATAAACGGGCACATGTGCCCCAGGTGCGGAAAGGCCTTGGACGAGGATTCGATGGAGTGCGCTGACTGCGATGTTAAAATCGAGGAGGAATTGGACCTTGTCGATGATGTGAAGGAGGATGTTTCATTTTTTCTCTGCTCTGGCTGCGGGGCCTTTATCAGCTCGGACTCGGAAGAATGTCCCAACTGCGGTGCAGACCTCAGCGAGGAGAGCGAAGAAGTGGAATCCCCGATTGAATATGATTCTGAGCTCCTTGACCTTCTTGTGGAGAAGGACGAAATCGACGAAGAGGAGGCCATCAGGGAAATCGATGGGCTGGGGGATCCGGAAAAGCTTATCTCGGTCATTGACAAGATGGCCGATGCCGAGGAAGGGGAGAATTTAACGGATGTAACCCTTGACCTTGACCTGGGAGAGGACGGAGAAGAGCTGGCCATCGACGATGAAAGCTTCAAATTAGACATTGACGAAGAGATAGAAAAGACCATCATCGTGGAGTCCATCGGAGAGAAGATCACTGAGGAAATCATGGTCGGTGTGGAAGGGGAAAGCGAGATACTTCTTTGCGGCAACTGCGGGGCCTTTGTCTCGCCCTCTATGAAGGAGTGCAACGTCTGCGGCACGGAGGTCAGCCCCGGAAAGTACCTGGCCGTTGAGAAGGATGGCGGAGAGGACGTAGACGCGTCCAGGGACCCTATCAACACCGAAACGACCCTCAGAAAAATCCTCGGCATTCTGGACGAGGTGATAATCGAACCGGACCCCATGGCCCCTACCGAAGAGGTCATCGGAATATGCCAAGCATGCGGGGCATTCATTCCCACTGGAGATGACAAGTGTCCGGTCTGTCAGGCAGATAAGAAGGAGCTGGCGAAGGTATTGGACACCCGGCTGCCCGATGAGGAGGAGCCTATTTCCATATGCGGAGAATGCGGGGCCTTTGCCAGGGGCGGGGCCAAATCATGCAACATCTGCGGCGCAGAGCTGGATGAAAAAATCCTGGATTCGATCCAGGCCGATGAGATAATCGAGATGGGAAAGGAAACCGACAGCCCCATGGATATTCTGAAAAAGGCACTTGGGGTTCTGGAATTGAAAGACACCTCTCCTATCGAGCCCATGAGCGGCGAATTGAGTCTCTGTCCGGATTGCGGTGCTTTTGTGGGCCAGAACGCGAAAAATTGCTCGGTCTGCGGCATAGACCTGCTGAAGGCTCCGGAGCAGGATGAGATAGTGATTGACCTTGACGACGAGACCATAGACCTTTCCGACAACGTCTGCCCCAACTGCGGTTCCAAGTTCGGGATTGGGGCCGGTGAGTGCGAGGTCTGCGGTTTCACCTTCCTGGATGAGGATATCTCCCTGGGGGAACTCAGAGAGTTGGAGTCCTCCGATATTATGGGGGATGGGGACGATATTTCAGATATCATAGAGCTGGAGATACCCTCCCTGGCCGATGAGGGTCCCGATGGACTGGATGAGAGGGGGCTTGAGGACCTTGTTCTCGAAGAAAAAGAGATGGATGATGAATATGAAGAAGTGGCAGAACCACAGCCAATCGGCCCTGCACAGCTTACAAACAAGGAGAAACTGGCCAAGATTGAAAAGGCCTATAAAGAGGGGAACTTGAGCAGGGCTAATTACCTTATCAACAAGGCAAAGTTCTACGGCATCGTCGATGAGAAAATGAGGGATATTGAGATAACAGAGAAACAACTGGATGAACTGCTTGTGGATATAGGCGAGACAGTCGAGGCCATAGAGGTAGAGCATAAAGCCGAGGTCGAGGAGGGCATCCCTGACCTTCTTCTGGAGACAGAGGACGGGGAATCGGTGGAAGAGGAGCATGAAAGGGCTGAAACCGAAGAGCTGGAGCCTATTGAGGAGCCGGTGCCGGAAATTGAAGAAGAGGTCATTTACGAGGACGAACTCGAAGAAGATGTCGAATACGATGAAGAATACGAAGAGGTGGACATTCCACATACAGGAGATGCTGAAAAAGAGGAGGAATACGAGGATTATGATGATGAATTGGAAATGGAGGAAATGGAAGATGAGGATATAGGAAGGAAAATTCCCTTCCGGAGATTTCCTGTCCAGGAATCAGGACATGCATCCGGTGGCCCCCTTCTACATTCGGGATGGGAGTATGGCGTGCTGGCTTCCCTCTTCACGTCCCTGTTCTACGTCGCGTTGGAGTCTTTCTTCCCCATCCACCCTTTCTCGCTGGCCGTTATCTTCGGAGTTATACTTCTCTTCGCGCTGATTATGATAATCACATCCAGAGCCATCTTCATCAAGGGAGACCTCAGCAAGGGAGTCATATTTCTGGCTGGGGGAGCGATGATTTCCTTCATTCTGCTCCACTGGTTCGCCGACATCATCATCGGGAATTCCCAGATTGACAAGATACTTCTTTCAACGGGCATAATTTTCCTGGGTATCGGCATCATCTGGGTCAGGAGCAAGATAAGATACATTCACCTATGGGTTTTCGGAACCATTTTTCTATTCCTGTTCTCGATAGGAGAGTTGTTGTTCTTCGAACAGTGGGCCTTTTCACCGGTCCAGCCTCCCGGCGCCATAGTTGCCGGCCTCGGGATGGCCCTGATAATAGCCAGCACAATACTTCTGGCCTACGAGCGCAGCCTGCACACCTCCATTGAGACGGAGATCGTGAGAGGGGATATCGGCTACCTCAACAAGGACTATAACAGGGCCCTGAGGTCCTACGACACCGCACTGGAGAAGAGCAGGGCGAGAAGGGACAGCCAGGAAACGAAAGAACAGGGTGTCCAAGGGTATGATGTCCCGTGGTACAGCAAGGGTGCCACCCTTATTCTCATGGGCCAGCTGGAGGAGGGTATCGAGTGCCTGGACATGGCCCTTTCGATAAATCCGAACAACGAGGTGGCTTGGGTTACAAAGGGAAACGCATATTCAAAGATGGGAGACTTTGAAAATGCCCTGGAATCATACAATAATGCATTGATAATCAACCCCAGGTACGTGATAGCCTGGAACAACAGGGGCAATGCCTTTGCCAGGGAGAAGAAGTATGTCGAGGCCTTGAAATCATACAACAGGGCCATCAAGCTCAACTCCAATTACGAGGATGCCTGGATAAACAAGGGCTATGTTCTGATGAAGATGGGAAAGGAGGAGGAGGCCCTCAAATGCATTTCCATGATCAGCCAGAGAGGCAAAATGGGCGAGCAGTCTAGAACAACGGCCAGTTCCGCGTAAACTACCAGGCCATAAA
>JAGLSY010000220.1 GCA_023135545.1 Thermoplasmata archaeon
CCCAGGGGAAACGATGAGGTTATAACCGACATAAGCGGGATGAGCGATTCGGGGCCGGTCACTTACTCCAGAACCTTCCACACCGACCCGGATCCCGATGATGAATATGTATCCAGGTTCTGGGCCTATGCCAGGATCAATCATCTACTGGACAGGATTTCCGTCGAGGGGGAGTCAAATGAAACTGTCGGGGAAATAAGGGCCATCGCCATAAGTTACAACTTCGTCACACCCTACACATCCTTCGTCACCGGCGACCTTCTGGAGGAGGCGCTGGCAGCGGCAGGTTATGACCTTTCCACATACATGGGGTTCAGCACCAACTACGTGCCATCAACAACCGCGGTTTACGACTGGAGTGCCGTATCTCAATCAGTTGACCCTGGACTTTCCCTGCCAGTACCTGACAACAATGTAACATATGGTGGAACTAGTTCATCTGCTCCATCAGATAGTACTGGCCTATTCATGAAGCCGGGAATAACTGATGTTGACCAGGATTCGATAAGCTACAGCGCGAACGAGGATGGAAATTCCCTGCCGGCACCCAGCATTCCCTTTATATTTGCCGTGGTGGGTCTAGTGGCCATGATGTTCATCAGACAGAAAAGGGTCAGGGCGGAGGAAAACAGGACAAAGAGACGCAAGTAATATATAGAAGGACTTACCATAGATAGTATTGGACAGCGGGAAACATGGGCGGCTCCACATAAGATAAACATCTCCTATGCCGCCCTTTCTCCTGTGTCTCTCAATATATCCAAGCAATCCAAAATAGGATGAGTTGGTCAATATGAAAAACATATTCGTTGAGTTTCAAGAAGGTGACAAAGCCTAGAAAGCGGCCTCAGAGGTCACTCGCTTCCCTGGAAACGACCTGGCTTTGCCAGTATGTTTCCATTCCATGGGCCATAAGCACAAGCTCGCGGAGGTCCAGTCTCCGCGGCCAGCTAAATCATATTGATGTGCTTACGGCGGTGTTCTGGGATATTGGAGTAGAGGAAAAATCCCACTGTCCAGGAGGTAAAGGAATTCGAAAAGATAAAGAAAAACCTGGTTTATGTAAGATTCGCAGCGATAGTAATGAGCTGCATGATAGCGACCCTGACATTTCTCAATGTTTTGACGGTAGCGACACACGGCATCGTGTTCGAGATTCCGGACGAGGGAGATTTCAGGTGGGGAGTGGACCCTGTTGGACAGAGATTGCTTTTCATGAGCAATTTCAGTGTCAGCAACCACGGGGCCTTTGACATAAGGGAACTGAACATCAACGCCTGGCTGGAGAATTCCGAAGGCGTGAGACTTATCGACTTCAGGAAGGAAGAGCTGGTCATCGCCTGGGGTGGGGAGAAGACCTTTGATATCATGGTGGAACTGCCTGTTGACAGGTTGAGCCCTGCGGGCTGGCTTGAGTTTTTGAGCCAGGATGACACGCTGAGGCTTTTCGTGGATATCGATGCGGATTACATGTTCGGCCTGATACACATGACCGTGGATGAAGTAATCGAATACCCGTGGGAAGGCCCGCTGAAAGAAATGATGGACGATGATTTCATACTGGCTGGCCTCGCCACGATACTCGACCTGGCAGAAAGAAAGATGGCTGCAGGCATCGAGATACTAGAGCCCGTGTTTCTGGATTTCCTATCTTCCATGGATGAGTTGAACCTGGCACTCGGCAACGGGGCAGAACTGGCGCTGAACGTGCTGGACATAGATGACTACTCCAGGGAGCTGGCTTGCTCTATATCGGCCCCGATCGGAGACGGGCAACTTGACTTTTCCATACTGGCACAGGTCGAGATCCGAGACGGTCGTATATCTGCCGAACTGAAGGAGGTGAGGTTTTCCTATGTGGCCCGATGACACTGGCAGGAGATATTCTGTAAAGGCCTTTTTCGCCCTGGTCTTCTACCTGGCGATGCCCATAGTTGTAATCTGGATGATCATGGAGACCTACCCGGAGCTTTCCAGAGATAAATATGAGGCCATGATGTGGGCCATAGTTCCATTCGCGATACTCATGGTCATTATTTCCCAGCTCAGCATCCGGTTTCCCAAGGGCGATAAAAGAAGACTGTTCCTCAACCTGGCCTACGTGGCGACGGCGATGCTCTGGCTACTGGCCTTCCTCGGCGGAAGTATGGTGCTCACCCAGAACTGGGGGGCCTATGAGTTCTCACTGCACCTGGAGAAGTACGTCGATGCTGATACTGGCCGTGACCATATTCAATTGCATCTATTATTTCATGGAATGGAAGGTGTATTCAGATATAGAAAATAAGACAAAGGCAAAAACAACCCCAAACAGCCCGGAACTGGAAGTATATGATGAGACAATTGCAGAAGCCGCATAAATAACATAGCCATAGAGGTGGCCATTGACATCCCAGCGGGGGTCCCAGTGATAGTTAGCATGGGTGATAGCAATGCCCAGCATGGTGGGGGGCCGGAAGGAGGGGTAGGCAATAGCCAGTAACGGAAGTTTCCGTGCATCACCTACCATCAGGGCAACCCTTATCATCAACCAAGCCAATACAGCCAGCCATGGCAGGAAGAAAGCGCTCAGTGTTAACCTGCCCCCACTGCGGGGGTGCCAATCTGTACTATGAAGCAGGGATGGTGACCGGGGCCAAGTACCATTGTAATGACTGTGATTATGTGGGGGCGTTTGTCGTGGAAAAGGATGTGCCGCTTTAGGAATAGCCAGCCAGATCATTTTAACAATATCCTAAATAAACAATTATAAATAACATTTACAACATTGTGTTATATGTTATCGGGGGCAAAGTGGGCAATGTCATATAATATCAAAAAAGAAAAGCAATCCAGTAATAGATTTATCCATCTAGGTTTAGTATTAATTATCACATTTTCATTGATCTTATCGACAAGCCAAATCGTATTTTGCGATACTCAGCTCCCCATCGAGGAGCCTTTGATTGAAAATGATATTATTACAGAGCCAGCAGTTCAGATTAATGATGATAAAATCCAAATAAATGTTCAGCCACCAATAGAACTGGCATCATCATCTATATTGCATCTTCAAGTGCAGGACTCGGCAATTCCAGGTTACAAGAACCTGACCAATGAACCATTTGAGGCCAGTATTCAGGAAATTAGCACTCTGCCAATACCTTTGGGAGGCGGTACTTACAAGCTGGGTGATGCTTGGATAACAGATGTACTACCCGGAGTAAGAGATATTTCAGGTAACTGGTCATTCAATATTCACGGCAAGGTTTCTAGTCCGGCAGGCGCAGGTACATTACGCGCGGAGGTGTACAGCCTGGCAAATGGCTGGCTGTTCTCCGCACCCTGCCTAGAAAATATTTCCGGCCACAGTTCATATCATAATTTCACCTGGATTTATGAAGTGCCTGCAGGTCTGAGGATACCAGACAATGACAGAATATATGCAGAATTCTGGCTCGATGCCACTGCAGGTGGAATTGGCAATTATTCTGGAGAAACTCTTAATCCGGATTTTACGAGTGATGCATCGAGCTGGACATTCTTCGAGTGGGAGAAGGGACCTAACACAGCAGGAGATATAATCGGCAATTATTGGGCTGTGGACGGGAACCCAACCGGATTTGTGGACATTGTTATGGTCACCCCGGAATTCGGTCCAGCCGTCGAAAGTACATATTCCGGCTATTGGGAACAGGCATTCACTACAGGCTTCGTGCCGACAACAGCGGAACTTGTGTTGGACTGGAGCTGTTGGGATATCGGCAGTAACATAGATGATTGTAGAATATACGCGTTTGTCGACACCGCTTCCGGTGCGCCGACTCTGGGCACAGAAGCATGGAGCCAAGCAGTCACTACTACCTCCTCTTGGGCTTCTGTCGGGCCTATCGACGTGAGCGCAAAGGTGAACGCGGACACCACCTACTACCTCAAAATAGCTTTCAGAGAAGTATGGTCGGCTAGATTCGAAATTTATAGAATAGGCTTCGACAATGTGAAATTGAACTGGTCAGCCTCCAATATAGACACTGTTTTCACAATGGGGTATGACAATCCTGCCACACCATCCTCCATAAATATTCCTCTGGACAATGTATTTGATATTCCTGTCCAGGCTGGCTGGAATTTTATCTCGACACCTTTAACTTCTGGAAGCGAGCCAGATATTATTTTTGCCAAGGATTATGACACAACCTGGGATAAGATTTTATTGTATAATGCCAGTGATTCTGCAGACAAATGGAAAACTTTTTCAACTGATAAGCCAGCGAGTTTGAATGACCTTGATCATATAGACCACACAATGGGCTTCTGGATCAATATCACAGATGTCGAGGATGGAAATCTTACTATGGCCGGTGCGCCTGTGCCAGCATCCACAATTATACAGCTAAAAGCTGGCTGGAACATGGTCGGCTATCCGACATTGAACAATTCCATGACAGTCGCAGATGCATTGTGGGGGACTGGAGTCGATAAGGTCGAGGCCTTTGATCCAGGTGCAACCTACAAATTGATCAATGTGGGACCGACCTATGTGATGAAGCCTGGCGAAGGTTACTGGGTTCATGTGCCAGTTGATACGGTCTGGACTGTAGACTGGTAGATAATTAGCACTCCCGAGCGAGCTGGCCAATGCACAGCCAAAACAAGTGGTTTGATTTCGAGCAGGGTCGGGCGAGTTTCTTTTGGATGGGTGAACCTTTTCTTTGGAGCCCGACCCAGCACAGAAATCAATAAAGAAAAGGCTTACGCGAACATCTTCTGATTCTCTTCCCTGCCCTCTATCTCATCAGACATGACCTTTACGATGGCCAGTAGGAAGTCTGCCATCTTGACTTTTGAGCGGTTTTCCCTAATTGTGAAAATGCCTGCCTCGGTGCATATCGCCTTTATCTCGGCCCCTGTCGCACCGGCCGTCTTCGCAGCCAGCTCCTCGTAATTTATGCCCTTTGCCAGGTTCATCTTTTTTGTGTGAATGTGGAATATCTGCATCCTGCCCTCGTAGTCGGGTGGCGGTATTTCGATGATCCTGTCAAATCTCCCTGGCCTCAAAAGGGCCTCGTCCAGAATATCCGGCCTGTTGGTGGCCCCGATGATCTTCACATTTTCCAGCGAGTCGAAACCGTCCAACTCGGCAAGCAGCTGCATCAGGGTTCTCTGGACCTCTCTATCTCCGGATGTGGCAACCTCCAGCCTCTTGGCACCCACGGAGTCCAGCTCGTCGATGAAAACTATGGCAGGGGCCTTTTCCCTGGCCATGTCAAATAGTTCCCTGACCAGCCTTGCTCCCTCGCCGATGTATTTCTGGACCAGCTCGGAGCCTACAAATTTAATGAATGTGGCACTTGTTTCATGAGCGGCTGCCTTGGCCAGTAGTGTCTTTCCCGTGCCCGGAGGGCCGACAAGAAGAACGCCGTTGGGGGGCTCGATTCCCACCTTCTCGTAAAGCTCCGGCTTCAAGAGAGGGTCCTCAACCGCTTCCTTGATCTCGCGAATCTGGTCGTCCAGGCCTCCTATATCATCGTAAGAAGTTTCGGGCTTTTCGATGACCTCGCCGCCGGTTATTATGGGGTCGACAGATTGGGGAAGGACTCCGACAACAGCCAGGCTCTGTTTGTTCAGGGCCACCCTGGAGCCCACTATCACATTTTCCGTGGAGATGTATTCGGCGATGTTGACAATGAAATCCGGGCCAGTGCTGCTTTTTACTACAACGCGGCCGTCGGTCAGGACATCCTTTATCGTACCTATTATCATGGGAGGGGTCTTCATCCTGTCCAGCTCGAACTTGATTCTCTGGATCTCCTTCTGAAGGCGGGTCATCTCGTTCTGGATGTACCGCTTCTCACCCTCGTTGTGCCTGGCCTCGTCGAGGAGCCTTTCGTTCATCTCCTCCAGGGTCCCAATGCGCTTGGCAAGTGCTTCTGAGAATTCCTCTATTTCATTGTCTGCTTCATCTGCCATTACTTTGTACCTCGATGCAAATTACCAGCCCATAAATGAGCTGGCGTTACTGTTCTTACCGGAAGTTTCCATCCCAGTAGTATAAGATGCTGTCCAGCATCCCATCGCTAAATATATATTCCCCATCGTGTATTTATGGTTTACCGTTGAATTATACGGTTATGGTTGATAATCATGGTTTGTGAGATGTGTGGAAAGGAAGTCAGGACCAAGCTCATGATGGTCGAGGGCGCGCCTCTGAACCTTTGCGAGAGCTGCCAGAGATTCTCCGCCGGCGAGGTTGTCGTGCGCACCGAGAAGGGACAGGTTGTTTCCACCCCGGTCGCCGAAAGGCTGGCCAAGAGAGAACGGAGGATGACATCCAGAGATATTTACAGCCAACAGGGCGAGAAGATCATAGCCGACAACTATGGAGAGCGGGTCAGGAACCGCCGCAGGGAGATGAACCTGAGCCAAGAGGAGCTGGCCAAGAAGATCAACGAGAAGAAGAGCATCATCGTCAAGATCGAGAACCAGGATATCAGGCCCAGTGATAAACTGATAGCCACGCTGGAAAGGATGCTCGGCATATCGTTGAAAGAGGCTGTCGAAGAAGTTGATGTTCAATCCGGAAAGGAGGCGTATTCACGAAGCTTGACCCTCGGGGATTTCATAAAGTACGAGTAGGCCACTTCTTTATGCAGGCCATGTTGTTGTCCGTGTTATTTTTATCAGCAGTGGCAGGGCCGGGTGCGGGTGAGCCCGAGATCACTTCTATGGAGCTGCCGAACCGGATCTTCGTGGGCCAGAACCTCAACATATCGGTAACCTTGACCGGGGATGATGTTTATTCTGTTATACTGCGGCTGGAAATAGACAATAATACACACCCGATCGCACTGGATTACAAGGATGGAAACTGGGAGAAGAGCATACCCAACCTGGAGGAAGGGGAGATAGAATGGGAACTGCTGGTCAACAACATTGTAACCAAAACCGGGATTGTGAGGGTGACTTCCGCAGAGGACGATGGACCGCAGTGGCCCCTGCTGATAATCGCCGTGTTTTTCATACTGACCTTCGTGGTCATCGAGATGGCCTTCAAGCCTGCCAGGCGGATGGGCGGCCGGAAGAAGGAAAAGCAGAATGTTGACGAGCCGGGCAGAAGACACGGGCCGGAAATTGAGGATGGCCAGGAACGGGAGAAGCCAGACAACAAAAAGTAGTCCTGATTTCCCTGTGTCCGTGTGTCTCAATCATCCAGATCGGCCTTCAGGTTCTCAGAATTTATATCGTATATTTCTCTGGGCGGAGTTCCAATCTTATCGGCATAACCCCTTGAAGCAATGGCATCCAGGCAGTTCTTGGCCATAGTTTCGGTAATGCCAAAACTATATGAAATATCGCTTGCCGTGGTGTTCTCCATGTCATAAAGGGTGATAAAAACGCGCTTGACCAGGTCCTTCATGTCGGTGGAGGCCAGTATCCTGTCGAAGTTGAAATT
>JAGLSY010000221.1 GCA_023135545.1 Thermoplasmata archaeon
CCAATGAGCCCGCCAACATCATTGTTGCTACCTAAAACCGAGCCATGTGAAGTTGAGTTAATGATAAGTCCCGAATTCTGTCCGCAGAAGCCACCAACCCAGCCTGTGCCAGTCACATTTCCAATAGCCGTGGAGTTCCATATTTCTCCACTGGCTCCATTGGAAAAGGCAAATCCACCGACCTGGTTTCCTCCAGTTACATTACCGGAGGCCGAGCAATTGATGATCTTCCCACTATTCTCGGAAATGAATCCAGCCAAACCGGGATTGGTAACTCCATTGACATCTCCGGATGCCCACGAATCCCTTATGATGCCAGTTCCGGTGCTGTATCCTGCGAAACCTCCAGACAGACTTCCGGCGATGACAAAGAAGATATCACCGGTCGAAGTGCAGTTGTGTGCGGTTCCCCCGATATTTGCTCCGACCACGCCACCACCATAATCCCTGACAGTTATATTTCCCGCATTGTGGCTATGAGATATGGTACCTAAGTTGTATCCTACCACTCCACCACTCTGAATGCCTGGCGAGTAAACCTCTCCGTGGTTCGTGGAATAGGATACCAGAGAGCCAGAGCCCAATCTTCCGACAATGCCGCCAACTTCATTGCGTGAGCCATCCACATCTCCATAATTGGTACAGTTTGTTATTGTGGTCAAATCAGCATTGCCGATTATTCCTCCCACCCTATCACTGCCTGAAAAGGTATTGGTAACATTTCCTATATTATGGCAATCGTTCATTGTGCCTTGGAAGGAACCTGCAATACCACCCACTCGATCAAAAGCACCCATGGTATCTCCATAGGCAGTGCAGTTGTCTACGAGGTCCGAGGATTGCTGATATCCAACTATTCCACCGACCTGTGATCCCGAACCATTGGTGAAACCGTACGAATTACTGTTAATGATGGGATCCTGGCCTACTCCAACAAGTCCACCAACCATATTAGCGACAGAAGAGGTATTGCCGTATGCATTGCAGTCTATCACATCGGCAGTGGCCTCTCCAATGAGTCCTCCAACGCGATTGCCACCGCTTACATTACCATATGCCGAACAGCCAGTAGCATTCCAAGCTCCGGTTAAATAACCGATCAAACCTCCTATGTACTGCACTCCAGTAACATTTCCATAAGCTTTGCAATTGAAGACTTTATTGTCTCCCGTGACCGCAACAAGACCGCCTGCCAAGTAATCCGTGCTTGTCACATCCACATCTGCTACACAATTGCTAATTATTCCCTGGCTCAGGCTCCTCCCGATCAGACCACCAGAGCATCGGAATCCAGATACATTACCATCACCGGTGCAGTTGTAGAACTCCGCAGTGTCAGAAAGGCCCGCCAGGATTCCAGTGTCATTATGGCCAGTAATATTTGAATTCATGAAATTAATGTCCACAAATATGGCATTATCTACATGGCCAAATAAACCTACTTCGTCTTGCGTGGGACGATTAATAAACAGATCATAGATCACATTGTCCTGGCCGTCAAGACTTCCGGTGTATATCTCTGTGGCATTACCAACAGGCAGGAACCCCTTACCTTGGCTGGCATTTGTGCCCCACATTTGAGATGCATCCAAAATATCCATCTGAATGTCCTTGGCCAGTTCATAATCTGTTGTCAAGTTCATCTGCATGAGTTGTAGCTGGTGGGAGTTTTTGATCTTGGTATCCCATTCCATCCTCAGGAAGGGTCTGGTGCTCTCGTTCACCGAGAACCAGGTATCGGTGAAGTCCCATCCTGCGTTCGTGAAGGTGAAGTTGTTCATCATTTCGGTGGTGTTCTTTCCGGTTGCGTCGGCATCACTGGTGAGCAGTCCAGATGTCTCATCGTCCCAAAAACAATCTGCACACGTAAGGGCGCTGTTGTTGAAGCCTATGAATCCACCGATGCTGGTCCCTGTTACTTTTCCTGTGCTGTAGCAATAGGCCACATTCGCGTTTATGTTATGCAAACCTATGAACCCTCCGACATCAGTGCCACCGGAAACATCGCCCAGAGAGTAGCAGTTGCTTATGTTCAGGTTGTTGACGCCTATCAATCCGCCGACATACTGGCTGCCGCTTGTTTTCACGTTTGCATAGCAATGACTGACAGAGCCTTGATTCCGGCCCGCAAGGCCGCCCACATATAAGGAACCGGTTACTGTGCCCCAAGCAAAGGAATAAGACAGGTTACCACCAGAATTGCCTATCAACGCACCAGTAAAATCGCCACCAGTAATGGAACCATAGGCAGAGCAATAACTGACCTGGGTCCCAGTTGTGCTGTGGCCGATAAGAATTCCTGCAGAATCCCCAGCCACGACTTCCCCATGAGCAATACAATTGGTGACCACGCTCTCCCAGCTATATCCTATGAGGGCACTGACATATTGATTGCCAGTGATATTCGCATTCACAACCTCAACATTCTTTACCACACCCCCACCCTCTCCAAGATCACCAACCTGACCAAACAAGCCGATGTGATTGACTCCAACACGTTTGATGTATAGGTTGTCGACCGTGAAGTTGGCACCGTCAAATATACCTGAGTAGGAAACCGTATCTTCCCCAAGAGGCACGAATCCCGAACCCGTGCTGTAATTGGTACCCCACATTTGGGCCGCATCTGTCACACCTTCCAGGTCTATATCATTCTTCAGTCTGTAGTTGGCCGAGAGGTCCATGTTCACCATCTGAAGCTGATGAGCGTTTGTGATATTCTCACTCCATTCCATCTTCAGGAAGGGCCTTGTCTCGCCATCAATCATCCACCAAAGAGTTCCGAAATCCCAGCTGGTATATGCTGTTTGCGTAAGCAACTCAGCAGTCGTATTACCTGTAATTCCCGCGTAAGCACCAGAGGAAGTTGCCTGGGCCTGACCAGATGTGTTGGTGTCCCAGAAACAATTAATGTAGATTCCAAATGGGTCCGAGATAAAACCTCCGGAAGTGACGGGTCCGACAACCTGTCCGCTTGAATAACAATTCGAGATGGTCCGTCCCAAATCGTCCTGGCCTATCAGACCACCCACTCTAGTGCTGCCCGTAACAGAGCCGGTGGCATAGCAGTCTGTAATATCTGCCACGACATATCCGACCAGGCCTCCTGCCCTGTTGTTTGTACAGGTAACATCCGAAGTGCTGTATGAGCTCGATATCGGGCCTGTAATAATCCCGGCCAGACCGCCCACATCATCATCCGCGTTTGCCAGACCACTGCTGCTACAGTTCTGGATGGTTCCGCTTGAGTCGCCCACGAGCCCGCCGACCCTCGTTCCCGCGGAAACCTCGCAAGAGCTTGATGAATCACTTATGGTGCCTGCACTCATTCCAATAAGCCCGCCAGCGAAGTTGCCTCCTGGGGAGTTAACTACGCCGGATGAGTGGCAGTTATGGACCTGCACTGTCGCCTGATTGCACTCGCCCACAAGTGCACCGCTGTAGTCATTTGAGGTTATGTCAACATCTTCCAATATCACATTTCTTACAACACTGGTTCCATCCATCCATCCGATAAGGCCCACATGGTCAGTGGCCGGCCTGTTGATATACAGGTCATGGATAGTGAAATTTTTACCATCCAGACTTCCCATGAATTCATTTGAATTTGTTCCTATCGGTTCAAAACCAAGACCGTCGTTCCAGTTCTTTGTATCACTGGCATCAATGTCATTCCCAAGCACATAATCTTCGGCAAGGTTCAGGTTCATATCCTGAAGTTGACCCACATTCGTGATTACTGTTAATTTTGGCTCATCTCCAATATTTTTTCCCTCTGCATCAATTGATGTAAAATCAATTATAACAAGGCTGCTGGCTATCAACATCATGCACAATACAATTGCAGAAATTTTTTTCATACTTCTTCCTCCAATATACTATAGAGGAAGTAATGATTATCAATTATAATAATATATTCTATTTGTCAAATCAGATAGTCTCTACCATGAACTCTTTATCCTTGCCAAGTATGGCCGGGATCAACTTGCCAGCTTCCTTGATGGTCATCCGTTTGTACTTGCCGGCCAGTGTTTTCATATGCTCATCCATATGGTCCCCGATTACCGCGGCTGTGAACTCAGCAACCGTCCCGCTTGGATCCACCATGAAAAGCCTGGGCCGCTCGTATAAAGTCCCTATTATCAGGCCGACACCTAATGGCCGCACTTCCTTCTTGATTGTATGGGACCAGTATATCTCCTTGATGGCCAGCATCAGTTCCTCTTCATCAGCAAACTCCATCTGCCTCAATTTCCCGAGAATCATGGAGCCGTCCATGGCCAGCCCGGAAGTTCCTATGAGTACATTGTCCCCCAGCCTGTGAATCTTGAGAGGCGACATCATGAGAGAATTTTTCCCGGCAGCCAGGTCCTCCGAGGCCATGAGTATCCCGTCCTTGCAGATGATGCCCATTATCGCTCCGCCCCGCTTCATGCTCTCTCTGGCATACTCTATCTGGTGTATGCGCCCCTCCGGCGAGAAGAAGGTGTCTGTGTCATAGCCCTTGGAAATGGGCCCGATGGTGTTCAAAAACTGCACGATTGCAGCTCTTGCCAGCTCCGCCTTGTTTCCAAACATTCCGCTCTTTATCACCATGTCCAGATAATGATCAACCTCGTCCGGCACGACAATTCTCAATTCCGCCATTCTTATTTCCTCCTTTTCTATCATCAAATGTCATATCATCCGGATAAAATCCGTTAGAACGGACTTTTGATGTATAATTAGTGTATGTTCAACCTATTATTTAAGGTTTTAGTAAAAAATTTGGGCCTGCGGATTGTCAGCGTCAATGAGAATTATTAACTAATCCCCTATGCTTTAGCCTTTGGGAGCCATCATTTGGAATCCTGGATAATCTTCTTCGCTCTCTCGCACATGTTGGGATAGAGGTCAACTGGCACCTTCTCCTTCCCGAGTTCTTTGGACACCATGTATCTGGCACAGCTCTTATAATCGCCTCTACAGTAGTTCATTTTGTACATGGCAGACATTCCCGGCTTGTTGGCCAGCTCATCATTGAAAAATGGGCATGGCTCTAATAATTCACAATATGACATTGGTCTTCCGCACCGGGTGCACTAACACACACATCTTTTAAAACATTTACGTCATTCTTTGCGTAATTGTTATGAAATTGATTGTAAAGTTTGCATTTATACAGCTTCGGTATGGCCTCGGCAGTCATATTTATATCTGCCAAGTCAATGCCCTCCCGTGATAACATGCCGGCAAAGGTGATATTGGGGACCCAGTGGGGTGACGAGGGCAAGGGAAAGATCACGGATCTCATGGCCGACGAGGCCGAAATGGTGGTCAGGTTTCAGGGCGGCAACAATGCCGGCCACACCATAGTTATCGGAGACCGGACTTTTAAGCTTCATCTTGTGCCGTCCGGTATACTGCGGAAGGATGTTGTCTCGGTTGTGGGAAACGGTGTTGTCCTTGACCCCGCGGCCTTTTTGGAGGAACTGGACCGGTTGTCCGAGGCAAATGTGGAACAGGGCCAGCTAAAAATATCGGACAGGGCCCATGTCATCATGCCATACCACAGGCTAATCGACGGCCTGGAGGAGGCGGCAAAAGGGAAGCTGGCTGCCGGCACTACCAAGCGCGGGATCGGCCCCTGTTATTCAGATAAGACATCACGTTTCGGAATACGCATCTGCGACCTGATGGACCCAGATGCTTTCAGGCAGAAGCTGGAGGCAGCTTACCCTCTCAAGGCCAAATACATCCAGGCCCTGGGAGGTGATATCGGCCAGTCAATGGAAAAAATATTAGAGGAATACATGGCCCTCGGAAAGCGCCTGGCCCCTTACGTTTGCGATGCCTCGGTCCTGATAAATGATGCCCTTGACCATGGCAAGAATATCTTGTTCGAGGGTGCGCAGGGGACCCACCTGGACATAGACCACGGTATCTATCCCCATGGGACTTCGAGTTCCACGGTGACAGGGGGCGTTTTGATTGGAACCGGGGTCGGTCCGAAGCGAATCGACAAGGTCGTGGGTGTCGTGAAGGCTTACACCAGCCGCGTCGGAACCGGGCCATTCCCGACCGAACTTTTTGACGACCTGGGAAACCATATCGCCGACAAGGGCGGGGAGATCGGGACGACCACAGGCCGCAGGAGACGGGTCGGCTGGCTCGACCTTGTGATGGTCGGTTTTTCCGTGCGGGTAAACGGGCTGGACAGCCTGGTAATTACCAAGGCGGATGTCCTTGACGGTCTTGACGAGATTAAAGTGGCAACTCACTACACCCTGGATGGTCAGGATGTTCATGATTTCCCGGCATCGATGACCCAACTTGCCAGATGCCAGCCGCAATACCACACTCTCCCGGGATGGCCGGAGCTGTCCAAAGAGGAATGGAAGGTCATTGCGGAGAAAGGACGTGATGGGCTTCCCGAGGAACTGGCCGCCTTCGTGACCTTTATCGAGGCCAACCTGAAGGTACCGGTTGATGTGGTTTCGTACGGGCCCGGGCGTGAAGAGAATATCTACCTCTGATGTTTTTGAACACCCAATCATAGATTTGTTAAGCTGGGTGAGGATAAGGACCCCGCCCTTCAGACGGGGATTGGTTTGCGCCCCTCGTTCACAAAGCGAGGGGTAATTCTTTCACTGTGGCATTTTGTCACTCGCTAGCTTATCAATAACACGACCCCGTCTCTGCTTTTATCGCGATTGCTCCGCCTGGCTAATATGACTGAAAGGCTGCGCAACCCAAGGCCAGCAAGCTGACCTGGGCGGGGCATGTTGATGATATCTGCTATATTCTGTTGAGATTTGTTTTGCCATCGGATTGCTTTACCCGCCTTCCAGCCCCCCGCCACAATGGGTAATACTGTAACCCAAGCTAACAAACACTGATATCCCCTGGCTGTTGAATAATATGGTTTTTGGATTATTTGGTTCTTCATGATTATTCGTGGATATCAGGTATTATCGATTTCAATCATCTAGGACATAAGTTTGTACAAGTGCTCCGAAGACGAAAATAAGAACTCCTGCAAGTATCGCCATGACCGGGTCCGACGTGATGGTTGCTCCCTCTCCAATACCGCCAGTATCCTCCATGAGGATTATAAAAACTGCCACGGCTGACAAGATTCCTCCGATAAGCGCGGTGATGACTCCGATGAGGTCATCGATGTAGTAGTAGGATAAGGCGAAGACCACAGCAAAAATTATTATGGCCGGAATTGCCCATCCGGGCCCCCCCAGTATGAAAACCAGGCCGCCGGCCAGTATCCCTGCGATAAGGGCAAGGGCCACCTCGACCAGGTAGTGGAACAGTATGCTTCCGACGAAGCCGCAGAGGAAGCCGACGATTATGCCGATGTACCAGCTTTCGTATCCGAGAAAATAAATAGTTATGCTGAAGCCCAGGAACCAGCCTATAAAGCCGCCTATCAGGGACATCATGGCCTCCCACATGGACTTTCCGAAGAAGGCCAGCAAAATACCTATTGCCAGTAATATCAAGCCCAGTATCAGAATTATGCCTTCAGCCACTTTTCCACCAGTATGAGAATGGAAGTTGGTCTTTAAATTAATTTTGCTTAATTATGGTCCTCGACCATCACATTGCCGGTTTTCTCATCCGCCTTCACACGGCCTTCGGAAAACCACTGGACCACCAATGGCAGCAACTCATGCTCCTTTTCCAAAACGCGCTTCTGCAGGGTCTCGGGTGTGTCATCTTCCATCACCGGAACTCGTATCTGGCCGATGACCGGCCCCCCGTCAACCTCCTCGGTGACAAAGTGGACCGAGCATCCGGATTCTTTTCTTCCGGCCTCTAAAACTGCCTCGTGAACCATCGTCCCATGATAACCAGGCCCCCCGAAGTCCGGTAAAAGCGCGGGGTGGATGTTGATTATTTTCCACCGATATCTATCCACAAAAAACGGGGTGAACATCCTGAGGTAGCCGGCCAGCACGATAAGGTCAATGTTCCGCTTGTCGATCTCCGCCGCCACAAGCCTCTCATGCTCCTCCCTGGATATTCTCCTGTGGTCAATGTAGGCGGCCTCGGCTCCGTGGTTTCTGCCGCGCTCCAGAGCATATGCGTCGGAGTTGTTGGAGATGACCAACGCCACATTGCCCTTTATCTGGCCGGAATCGCAGGCGTCCAGAATTGACTGGAGGTCGGTACCGCTTCCGGATGCCAGTACGCAGATGTTGAAGGTCATCATCCGACCATAACCGTAGATGGCATAAATCAATTTTGTTAAAACTGTTTAAAATCTCTAGAAAGATTAAAAAACTTTTATATCCTATCGTGTATTAGGGACTTGTGTCTATATTAGGGGAGGCCATATTATGTTCAAGGCGAAGGTAAAGCCCGAGGTATTGAAGGAGATTGTAGAGATAATAGCCACGCTGGTCGATGAGGCCAAGTTTTCCATAGAGAAGACTAGACTTGTCATAAAGGCTGTCGACCCGGCCCATGTTGCCATGGTCGAGCTGAGCATCAGCAAAGGCGGTTTCGAGGAGTTCAAGGCAGACGAGAGCGAGCTGGGTGTCGACATCGACAAGGTGAAGGAAGTCCTCAGGCTGGCCAAGCCAGGCGATGATATCTCGATAGAGCACAACGAGGAGAGGAACCAGCTGGTTTTCCAGGTCGGGAACATCACCCGCAGAATGAGCCTCGTTGACACGACCGGCATATCAGACCCCAAGGTTCCCAATCTCACCCTGCCGGTAGTGGTAAGCGTCAGAACAGAGGAGCTGAGGCAGGGAATCAGGGCATCGGAGAGCGTCAGCGATCATATTGCTTTGACCGCCACATCGGATGGTTTCGAAATGGCTTCAGAGGGAGATACAGATTCGGTTGACCTCAAACTGCCCAAGGACCTTCTGGAGGAGTTGGAGTGCAAGGAGGAAGTCAGAAGTCTCTTTCCCCTGGACTACTTTTCCAACATGATAAAGGCCATCAGCACCTCAACTGTGGTGACCATGAGGATGGGCAACGATTATCCTGTTAAGATGGAGTTCTCGATTGCAGGTGGCAAGGGCGAGGTTACCTATCTGCTGGCTCCGAGAATTGAGTCAGAATAATCGCCAAAAGAAAAGTTCCCATCATTAGGCATACTACATAATTTTATATCAATAGCGTATGCCAGCGATTTAAGGACGATATTCCATGGGAGCAGTAAGACTCGGAAAAATAACACTTCGCTGGTGCTTTTATTGCAATGTTCCAGTTATCGAGTCAAAGTCCTGCGGAACCTGCGGTTGCGACACTGCCCAAGTGGACATAACGCCGCCCGG
>JAGLSY010000222.1 GCA_023135545.1 Thermoplasmata archaeon
TCGGAACCCATATCTTCGAGCCCGGCAGGGGATATCGATTTGTGATAAGGATGGTGGGGGCCAGTTTTATAATAAAGGAAATGACCAGGAGCTGGGTTGAGGTCGATAAGGGAGCTATACCATCCATGAAAAAGGGAGCCAGCGCCATGGCGGTCGGCGTCATGGACGCATGTCCACATATCGGGGCGGGGGACGAGGTGGTGGTCTTTGACAAGGACAGAAACCTTGTCGCCACCGGCAAGGCCAGGATGTCTGGAAAGGATATGGTCGGGGCCAACCGGGGCCCGGGAGTCAAGAACAGGTGGCGTGATGAGCCCGGCGATTTCACACGCCCTCCCGGAGGCCAGACATGGAAAGATGCGGTGCAGGCCAATGTTCCAAAACTGGAGGCCGACATCGAAAGAGCCGGCAGGAAAATTCATAACACCATCAAGAGGGTTGGAAAGCCGGTCGCGGTCTCCTTCTCCGGCGGAAAGGACAGCCTGGCCACCCTGCTTCTGGTGCTGGATGCCGGAATCAAGCCCAAGATCATTTTTATCGACACTGGCATAGAATTTGAAGAAACACTGGCTCACATTGATTCGGTGATTGAAAAGCACGAACTAGAGCTGCTGACCAGCAATGCCGGTGACGCCTATTTTGACGCCGTGAAGCACTTCGGCCCATCGGCCAAGGACTTCCGCTGGTGCTGCAAGACCTGCAAATTGGGACCCACCGCCAACCTGGTTCGCCAGCATTTTCCAGATGGGGTTCTATCTTTCATCGGCCAGCGCCAGTACGAATCAGAGGCCAGGTATCAGAAAGGCGGCATCTGGGAGAACCCCTGGGTGCCCGGCCAGGTCGGAGCTTCCCCAATCCAGAAATGGACTTCCCTGGAGGTCTGGCTCTACATATTTTACAAGGAGGAAGAGTACAATCCCCTCTATGCCCAGGGCTTCGAAAGGATCGGGTGCTGGCTGTGTCCTGCGGCCGACATGGCCGAGCATTCCGAGATATCAAAATACATGACAAGGGCTGGGGAGTGGGACACTCTGCTCCGCGATTACGCCGCCCAGCATGACTTGCCAGAAGAATGGGTGACCATGGGATTGTGGAGGTGGAAGAAGCTGTCCAGGGGCATGCGCGATTATCTAAACCTGGAGGGGCTGGCCAACGTGATTGAAAAGCTGGACGAGTTCGAGAAGCGGTTCAAGCCGCACGAGGAGATTACTCCTGAAATAGCGGCAAGAATAACCAGCCTGGCAAAGATAACAGGTGGCGAGGAGACCGGGCCGGTAATCAAGAAGGCATTATTCTGCGTGGGATGCGGTATCTGCCTATCAAGGTGCGACAGCGATGCGTTGGAATTAATTGATAGAAAAATATATTTACATGAAGATAAATGTATTTCCTGCGGTAAATGCTTGCATCCATGCCCGGTGGTGGATTATCCGCGTAGGTAAAACTACCAATCCTTCTTCATTATTTTGAAATTGGACAAATGCCTGAGAATAATTATTATTGTGAGAACCAGTATGATTATCGGCATGATGATAATGGGCCAGGCATACCACGGCAACCCGCCGAACCACCATGAAGAGCCAATTACAAAACCAAAGGCCAGGAAATTCAGGTTTTTGCCAGACCTCACAAAAAGAAGACTTGCCCCATAAATAAGGTAGATAACTCCATAAATAATACAAATCAGCGTGAAAATAGATGATAGTCCTCCATCCATCCCTACTAAAGCTGCGAGGCCGAAGCAGTAGATGCCGAAGCCGAGGGCCAGGATGCCTGTAAGTATTCTGAGCCAGTCTCTTTCCATGTTCATAGATAATGTGTTTGGGGTTTAGATAGTTGGCGGCATTGTATGTCTGATTAAAATACTAATTTAGCCCGCCCCAGGCTTTTGTAATCCCCCCACCCACACCACTGCGCTGGCTCGCACCCGTCCCCCTGCTCACCTGCTCGTGGTTCCACTCATCAATAATAGTCTGCTCGGAGCGCCTGGCTTAATTAATCATCTATTCAATGGGCTACAACTTCCCTGCAACCTTCACAGCCTCTTTCCCCAACCTCGTTGGCTCATAGATTATCCAGCTTGCCTTTCTTTCTCCCTTTATCAAGCCAGTATCCTTCAGGATATTGATATGATATGACAATTTGGAATCCGATATCTTCGGATTGACGATGTCCTTGACCATGCACACGCACAAAGGCTGCTCGACCAGTGCCAGCATTATATTCAGCCTCAGGGGGTCTGACAGCGCCTGAAACACCTGGCTCCGCTTTTCCAGGTCTCTTTTTCCGGGCAATTTCTTTTTGATTCCCTTGATCCCGCCCTTCTTCTCGCATTGCGCCCTGATAGGCTCCGGTATCTCTATGGCCATCATATCACCATTTCAACTTATTTTGAAACAACATTTATATACTTCGAGCTGTTTCAAGTTTTATTGAAATGACATATGCCTTTAACTTTATTATACTTATGGCTGGAGAACGGAAATGAACTGGGATTTGATAAAGGTCTTTGCCGACTGGCTTACCTATGGGGTCTTCGGGTTGGAAGAAGGGACTCACGCAGGAGATGCCCTTGATTTCTTCATCTACGATGTAATCAAGATTTTTCTGCTCCTGGCCGTCATGATCTTCCTGGTCTCCTACATACGCACCTACATCACGCCCGAGAAAGCCAGGAAGTTCCTGGGCGATAAGACGGGCATCCAGTACAATTTCCTGGCCGCATTGGTGGGGGTTGTTACACCCTTCTGCTCCTGCTCGTCGGTTCCAATATTCATCGGATTTGTGGGCGCTGGCGTGCCACTGGGGGTTACCTTTTCCTTTCTAATAACATCGCCCATGGTCAATGAAGCGGCCGTTGCCGTGCTGGGTGGTGTGATCGGCTGGACCGCCACCCTGGTTTACGTGATAAGTGGTGTCCTAATCGGAACCTTTGGCGGCTACTTCATCGGAAAAATGAACCTGGAGCATCTGGTCGAGGAATTCGTCTTCAAGACCTTTGTTGGCGAGGGCATGGACCCCGAGACGATGGCCTGGCAGGAGAGAAGGGACTGGGCCTGGGGTGAGACAATGGATATCGTAAAAAGAGTGTGGCCCTACATCATAATCGGCGTTGGCGTTGGAGCCCTGTTTCACGGGTACGCGCCCGAGGGCATCATGGCCGAGTATGCCGGCAAGGAGAATCTGTTTGCGGTCCCGGTGGCCGTCGGTCTGGGCGTGCCGCTTTATTCAAATGTCATGGGGCTGATACCGATTGCCGAGTCGCTTATCGGGAAGGGACTGCCAGTCGGAACGGCGCTGGCCTTTCTGATGTCGGTCACTGCCCTGTCACTTCCCGAATTGATAATACTGAAGAAGGTGCTGAAGACCAAATTGATAATGATATTCGTGGCAATCGTAGCCACAGGAATAGTAATAACCGGCTATATGTTCAACTGGATACTATGAAATAATAGGATGGCATATGATAATGAAGGAGGTAAGATGATGAAAATCGAGGTACTGGGCTCGGGGTGTGCAAAATGCAAGACCCTGGAGGCCAATGTTAGAGAGGCTGTGAGCGAGCTGGCCATAGATGCCGAGATAGTCAAGGTGGATGACTTTGCCGAGATTGCGAAGTTCGGGGTTATGATGACTCCGGCTCTTGTCGTGGATGGCGAAGTGAAACTTGTCGGAAAAGTGCCTGGCAAGGATGAAATCAAAAATATTTTGACATCATAGGTTGTTGGGGTTATTATGGCAAAGAAATCTAGCGTGATAAATTCAAGCAAAAAAGAACTGCGGGAGCAGGACTATGATGAGTGCTATTACTGCGACAAACCGGTCAAACCCAGAGCACATAGATGCCCCCATTGCGGAAAATGGTATTCTTCGGGAAAGCAGTTGCTGGCTGTTATGTTGGCTGCCATAATCATCCTTGCCGCTCTATCTTTCTACATCATGAACTCGGATGATATCCATAACCCCTTTTCCGATGACCCGGCGGATGATATCATTAATGATATTGATGATGATAATGAAGATGGAGAGCCTGTATTCCAGTTCGATATCGGCTCCGGTGAGAATGATTTTTGGACGAACAACCCAATCGCCCATTCATTGCCCGGAGGCATTGTCCAACATCCTTCATGGGTTTCTGCAGATTTGGTGTTTAAGCCAGTGTTGATATTCACACATAGTGAAGGGTGCGCGCCCTGTATCACGCAAACAGAGATATGTGAGACGGTGTATGCCAAATATTCGGATGATATCGAGTATTATGACCTGCTTTCCGGAACCGATGAGCCAGAGGCCACAGATACCTTTGCGGCATATGACCCGAATGGGGACCCGCATTACATTCCCCTGACCACTATATTGACGAGAGGCCCGGACAACACCATAATCTGGCACAGTTGGGAAGGAGTCGTGGAAGAGCCGATATTATCTGATTGGATAGAAGATGCTATATCATATCATGAAGAATATCAAAGATAAATATTGATGGAGAATATCAAAAGGAAATTTAGATGGTGGATATCAATGGTCGAGAAAAATAAAATTGTATTTG
>JAGLSY010000223.1 GCA_023135545.1 Thermoplasmata archaeon
TTGAATGATTCCGCTGGCAAGGTCACGATAATTCATGTCACGCAATTCGAGAACCCTGTCTGCCTGGAATGCGAAAGCCAGATGAGAGAGCAGATAAATGAATTGAAACTGCTGGCCGATGCCAATGATCAAAATATCAGTATCATCACCCTGAACATAAGGAAGAACGAATATTCGGATGACGGCTGGAGACTGGCAGAAGAATGGTATGATATCAATATAACCTGGCATTGGGTAGAGGAATTCGAGCCATTTCAGATATCCAGCCAGTATCAGAAATACTGGGAAGTTGACGGCAGTTTTTCCAATCCAAGTATAATATTGATTGATCCAGACTTGAATGTGGTGGGAGTTTACCATGTCTATTGCATAGGGAGTGGAGAGCTGGATGGTGTCCGGACCGCAGATTCATTGTCTGCAGATGTAGGTGATATAATATCTGGCCAATGGGGAGATGAGTTCAAGGGAGATATTTCAACTGGTGTATCTTTCAGCAGTATGTTCTTGCTGGGCATCATCACATCATTCTCGCCCTGTTCCATACTTCTTCTGCTCACCATGATATCTTATATCGGGTCCATGAAAGATGAAACAATAAATGGAAGTTCCCGTGTGGATTGGGAAAAGGGATTGTGGATTGGGATTTCATTCACACTGGGTATGACATTGGTCTTTCTGCTCTTTGGATTATTGATCTCATATGTGGGGCTCTTCATCGAGATGTCCGACACATTCTACCTGATTGCAGGCATGATCCTCGTCATTCTCGGTATCAATGCCATCAAGCCGTTCGGTGATATGCTGGCAAGGTTAAAATCAATGAATAAAAAAGATATAGACCATTCTGGAACCGGGGAGGTAGAAGCAGATAGACCGTTAGAAGCAAACGGAGGAGCGGAAGTAGATGGAGAGATGGAAGTTGACAACCGTTTCACAGGCAGAAGGTTCATAGAAAGGCTTGGCAAGCGTTCTGCCAACCTGGCCTCCTTTTTCCTGGGGATATTGTTCTCCATAGGATGGGCTCCATGCGCGATATCGTTGGTGTTTCCGGTTGTCGTTCTGATGCTCACCCAGGATTTTTCCATTCTAATGGGCGGTCTGTTGATGGCAACATTCGGCCTCGGCCATGGCATGGTGATAATTCCTTTTTGCGTGGCCAGTGGAGAGATGAAGGGAAAAATCGGCAATAGGTACATGAGTGCGGGAAAACGGATACAATTTATATTTGGTCTGGCTATCATCTTGATTGGCATGATATTTGCGTCCAGATATTATGGGGTGTATTTGTGGTGATACTATTGCTTGATAGGGGAGTTCGGCATAACGGGAAACAAGATGCATTAATGAATCATTCCAAACTGCCCATTCTCTTTTTATGGAGACTTTTATTAATATCTTAAATTATATGGGTGACTCGATGGCAGCGAAATCAAAGCCGGAAAAGCTCAGCAAAAAGGAAAAGCTGGAAAAGGGATACATCGAGTGCTACTATTGCGACAAACTTGTCAAGCCCAAGGCCCTCAAATGCCCCCATTGCGGAAAATGGTATTCGTCTGGAAAACAGGTGCTTGTGGTTCTGCTGGCTGTTATATTAATCCTTTCCGTTTTCTCCTTCTATGTTATGATGCCGGACCAAGACCCCTACAACGACCCGCCGCCAGATGATGATGACGACAACGGGGACGACGAGCCTGAATATGACCATCTTGTAAGCGCGGCCGATAATGATTTCTGGGTAATGAAGCCGCTCATGCACCCCGATACCGGTGCTCCACACTATCATCCCCCGTGGATCAACATCACCTTGGTTGACAAGCCCATACTCATGTTCGTGCGCGACAACGCAACCCTGTTGAGCCAGAGAACTGCATGCGAGAACATCAACCTGAAATATTCCGAGAATATCACTTACATTGATTTGGTATTAGGCATTGACGAGCCGCGGGCCAGCGAGGTGCTGACCAACTATGACCCGACCGGAGACCCCATCATGGCTCCCCTGACAATCATAGTCTCCAAGAGCCAAAACAACAACTCCATATGGCACTCGTGGGAGGGAACACTCGCAGAATCAGTTCTGGACGAGTGGATGGAGGAAGCAATAAGACATCATGATAGTGCATATGGTTGAAAGTTAGGGAGTTTATAGAGTTAATCTCTGAAGGGTAAACTCCATGAACTCAAGGGTACAAAACTCAACAATACGAACTCCATGAACTCAAGGAACTCATTACCACTTGCCGTCCCCGTACCAGCCCTTTGCCTCCATTCCGTACTTGCCGGCATATCTCTTCCCTTTTTCGTGAGTGTTCTCCATGCCCAGGCTGGCCGCAATTGGAATGTCCGGTATGCCCCACTTGTTGTTGTTGCTATAGAGTTTTTCATACTTGGGAAGTAGGTCTGGATAATACTCTCCGATGACTCTCATGAACTGGTCCTTTTGCCTGCCTGGCTTCAGGGTAAGGCCGTCGGCAAGCATCCATTCCACCCCAGCTTTCTTAGCCCTCATGAAAATGGCATCCATATTCTCATCGGTATCGGCAATCCAGGGAAGCAGGGGCATGGCCCAGATACCGGTGTGAATCCCCTCCTTATGAAGGGCGACCAGTGTCTCGAACCTCTCGGATGTCGGACTGGCGTTGGGCTCGAATATCTTCTGCACTTCATCTGAATCGAAGGCGATGCTCATGGCCACCGTGGCCTTCGAGCTTTCATTTATCAATTTAAGAAGGTCCAGGTCCCTGAGCACCAGCTTGTTCTTTGTCAGAATGAAAGTCGGGACATTATAATCGTAAGCCAGCTGAATCAGGCTCCGCGTCACTTTTACTTCCTTCTCGGCTGGCTGGTAAACATCGCAAACCCCTCCACCGATACAGACCGTGAAGTCCGGGATGGCCGCCACCTGCCTCGCCCCATCTGTGTAATCCAGCAGGGTGCCGGTCCTTTCTCTATTGATGGGTATCAGCCCTTCCTTCTTCAGCCACTTTTCAAGGAGCCGGGGGGCGTTGGCCTTCACCCTGATGCGTGTCCCGAAGTCCTCGTGCATGTGGTAGTTCTCTGCCTTTCCGTCACAGTAAACGCAGTCGTGCCAGCACCCCTGATATGGATTCAGGTTGATGTTGTCGGAGTTCTTGTTTTTGCGCACTACCGTCTTTGCATCATAATACTCGATATTCATTGGCTGGCTGTTATCCTGCATTGTTTTGTAATTGTCTTACGGGGTAAAAACACTTTCGCAGGGTGGATGAAAGTATTCTTGGTTTGTGCCCACCCCACTGGTTCCCCCCACCCACACCGCTGCGCTGCCCGATTTTTTCTTTTTAATCCTCGCTCCGCTGGCTCACCCCTCCTGCGTCAAACCAAAGTTTGACAAAATAAATGCACTTTGATATATTTGGCCAGTGCATTTAAAAAAAGAAAAAAAGGGGTTATAAAGAAAAACTCGGGTGAGCATGCTCGCTCGGAAATTGGTCGTTCCCTGGTTAATCCAAAGGGACTCCATCTCCCCTTCCCCCTATGGCCTGCTCGGAGCGTTTGTTACCTGGGGTGCCCACTTTTTTTATACCGAATATATTAATATCTCTAATACAATTATGAATTGATTGATATGACAATAGGGGAGAGTTATTTAGTAATTGACATAGAGACAGCTGGCCTTGATGCTTCGGACCTGGAGATACAGAAGTACCTCATCGAGAAGAACATAGTTCCGGCCCTGCACCCGTTCTTTTCCAAGGTTATCGCCATAGGCCTGAAGAAGCCGGGAGAGGAGCCAGTAATCCTGCACGGGGATGATGAAGCCAAACTTCTCAAGGAATTCTGGAGCCATATTCGTGCCTCGCCGCTTGCAATGATAGTGACCTTCAATGGATATGGTTTTGACCTGCCCTTCCTGAATGCCAGGAGCGT
>JAGLSY010000224.1 GCA_023135545.1 Thermoplasmata archaeon
GTGTGAGGGAGGAGAAGGGTGAACAAGTATGGAATATGGGAATTCGGCTTGCCCCTGTTGTATAATTAAAATTGGCACGGGAGTAAATAAGGACTTTGGTACAGGTTTTTGTGTAATATATAAAGGATTTGGTACACTGTTTTGTATAATGTTGAGGGTTACTAATTGGTAATTGCTCATTGGTAGAGTATGTAAAGTTATTTCATCATGCGCAAAAGATTTTTAATGCTCGCTTCGTTAATCCACCTTATGGGAAAGGCAACTTTTCAACATAAATTTGCAGATATGGGTATTACTGATGACCAGATCGACAATCTTCACGAATTCATTGAAGGAATTTATCAGAATATCAAGAATAGATTTGTATCGGCTAAAACATTTGAGGAGATTCTTACAGGAAAATATATTGCCAATTCTCAAGCATTCAAGCCAGCCCAGAAGCCAGAAGAGTTTGCAAGGAGATACATAATTGAAGAACTAATTGGTTATTTCGGTTACGAACAAATATCCGAAGGACAACTCCAAGTACCAGAGGGGTACAAATATCCAGATCTTGTAATACACCCTAAAGATGATTCGAAATTTATTGTATATTTAGAAGCTGAGCCCTTAAACGTAAATTTGAGAGACAAGAATCACGGTCTTGGCCAAGTTGATGTGTGGCTATCTTCAAGATATGCCGAGTCATATTATGGCATTGCCACAGATGGTTTTAAATGGATAATCCACCAATTTAATAGAACTTCCAAAAAAATTGACGAGATTATTGAAGTTGATATTCGTAATATTTTCCTGAAATTGAACAATCCAAAATCGTTCGTAGATGATGCAGAAATAAAAGAAATATTAACGTCTTTTATGTTATTTGAGAGTACTAATTTCTCTAAATTCTGCGGAAAATACATAGAAATTGCTGAGACTATTAAGGAAGACATTACTAAAAAATTCTATACAGAATATGTAAGATGGGTATTTGGCTATGATAAAAATGGAAATCCTCTTGGTACAAACAATCTATTAGATTCTATATTGATGCCGAACAATAATGAAAAAGATAAAAGACTGTTTTCAGTAATATTTATGAATCGGCTAATTTTCATTAAATTCTTAGAAGATAAAGGATTAGTGCCAAACAATCTCATGAATAATTTATGGCAAGAGTATAAGAATAGTAGTGTCCCAGCATCATTTTATAAAACATACCTTAATCCCCTATTTTACGATATATTAAACACAGAAAAAGACAGAAGGAAAGACAAACTTAAGGATCATAATTTTTACAAAGAAATCCCTTATTTGAATGGTGGATTGTTTAGGGAAGTTGTTTCGGGGGAGAAAAATTATGATATTAAAGATGAGGGAACACAATTAATAATCGAATTTCTAGATGAATATGAATTTACAATGGGGGCTTCACAAAATATCAACCCAGATATACTTGGATATGTTTTCGAAAAAACAATTAATTATATATCCGGAACTGGTACAAACCAACAAAAATTAAAAGGCGCATATTATACACCAGATGATGTCGTTCATTTCATAATCGAAAATACAATTATTCCTATAATATTCGAAAAAATGAAGGCTGGATTGATGGCTTCTGGGTGGAAAGAACGGGATGTTAAAGGATATGAATCTGTTGATGATGTATTAAAAAGACCCCCTATGAACCCAAAACAAATATCTAAAATGATTGAATTTATAGATGAAATTAAGATACTAGACCCTACTTGTGGTTCGGGACATTTTTTGACAGCAGCACTTTCTGAAATTATCAGTGTAAAGCGTGATTTGTTAAGCTTGAATAACAAAGATATTGATTCATACAATCTAAAAAAGGAAATTATCGCTAAAAACCTCTATGGAGTTGATATAGACGAGAATGCTGTGGAAATTGCCAGATTAAGGCTCTGGCTTTCGGCCATTGAGGAAGTGACCGAACCCTCCCATATTGACACTTTACCGAACATAGATTTTAATGTTTTATCTGGCAATTCTTTAATTGGTTGGACAAATGAAAAGCTTACACAAACTGCTTTTGGTGTTGTTCTAGACGATGAAGTAATCAAGGCTATAATCATGAGCTTGAAAATACATTATGGCCCACTGATGGATGAAATAGAAGAATTGCTTGGTGAATATGACCCAAAGAATGCATTATCCAATCCGATTAAGGCCTATAAAAAACTCATTGATGTCTACAGACTAGAATCAGGACAAACATCAGTTCAATTGAAACAATTGATTGATATTATTAAAGGTGGCCTGTACGAAGTCGTCACAAAAGCATATTTGGCAAGTATATATACAAATTCACCTGATTTGGATTCTCAAGATGCTGTAAAAGTTTTAAAGAAAAATCTCTTCCATTGGTATGTCGATTTTGATGAAATTTTGGAAGACGGTGGTTTTGATATTGTCATTGGTAATCCACCCTATATTGAAGACCGAGATTACGATTCTGATGAAATGAAAATAATAAATAGCGAGAGTTGTGGTAAATTCAAATCTTGCACAAGGTGTCCAGAAAGGAGAAGACTTAGATTATCTGATGTTAAGAAATGTCCTAACAGGGTACCGATATTATATGAATCTATGAAATGTGGAAATACTCATGCATATTTTATTGAGCGTTCTTTGAAACTATTGAAAAATGGAGGGTATATTGGATTCATCGTTCCTTTATCGCTAGTTTCAACAGATAGGATGGGGCCGATAAGAACGATTCTACATAAAAATTCTTCTAAAGATTCGGTGTTTTATTATAATTTTGATGATAGGCCAGGTAAAATTTTCAGTGGCATTGAGGACTGTCGTTCAACCATAGTTATTACTAAAAAAGGTACTGGTACTAATCTGGTTTATACTTCAGGTTACAACAGATGGCATACAACAGACAGAGCTGAGTTATTTAATGACATTGAAACCATTGATTGGTCGCTTTCTACCTTTAATGAGTTAATTCCCAAAATGAAAAACATTATTGAGAAAAACATATACTCAAAATTATTATCGGTTTCATGTAAATCAACAATTAATACATTTATTGTCGATGATAGCCATCCGGTTTGGTATCATAATGCACCACGGTACTGGATTCACGCACACACTGAAGAATATGTTCCAGAAGTTGTCGAGAATCGAGAAGGTGTTATTACCAATAGAATCACAGACCAATATAAATACGTAAACTTAAGCATGGCTCATAAAATGATTGTGCTCGGTCTGCTGAATAGCTCTTTGTTTTACTGGTGGTATATTTTGTGGTCTGATGGAAGACATTTGCTTGACCAACATATAAGGGACTTTCCTTTTGACTTGGATGACTTTCCGAAGGAGTTGAAAGAAAGGGTTGCTAATCTGGGGCTGGAATTGATGGAGGAATTTGAAGCAAATTCCAACAAGAAAGTAAACCAAAGAAGGGGTGGATATGAAATAATAATAAAGGAAATAATTCCGAAAAAATCAAAGCCCACATTAGACAAGATTGATGATATATTCGCCGAGTATTATGAATTTACTAATGAAGAAACTGATTATATAAAAACATTTGATTTAGGGTTTAGAATGGGGTAGAAGTGTTCAGACGGCACTTCATGTCAATCAAGCCTATCACTCCGTTCTGAATCCAGCAAGGAACTAATTATCTGGACAGCGTTTTAAAATCGTGATAATTTAGCTAGCCAGACATTTTCAAAAGGAATTTCGGCACAACGTTTATATCTGTAAAATGCAGTCCCCTTTGCCTCGGGAATGGGATGCGGAAGTCAGCTTGATTTTTAGGGCGACCTATTTTCTTTGGAGAGGATTGGATGAAGATAAGCGAGAATGCAATGACAGTGCTGGAGCGCCGGTATTTGTCAAGGGATGATTCGGGAAAAGTCGTGGAAAAGCCGGAGGATATGTTCAGAAGGGTTGCCAAGAACATAGCCTCTGCAGAGGCAAATTACGGCCAGGATAAGAAAAAAATCAAGCAGATTGAGAATAAATTTTATAATCTAATGGCAGACCTTGATTTTCTACCCAACTCTCCGACCCTGATGAATGCTGGAAAGGATATACAACAACTCTCCGCATGCTTCGTTCTTCCTATCGGCGACTCCATGGAAAGCATATTCGACTCTCTCAAGAATGCGGCCATGATCCACAAGAGCGGTGGGGGCACCGGCTTTTCATTTTCAAGGCTCAGACCGAAGAACGACCCGGTCATGTCCACCAGCGGGGTGAGCAGCGGGCCAGTGTCTTTCATGAAGGTCTTCAACGCGGCGACGGAGGCCATCAAGCAGGGCGGAACCCGCCGTGGAGCCAACATGGGCATACTGAGGGTGGACCATCCGGATATCATGGAGTTCATCGGCTGCAAGGAGGATCTGAAAATACTGACCAACTTCAATATTTCTGTGGCCGTAACCGACAAGTTCATGAAGGCCGCGAAGAAGGATGGAGATTACGATCTGGTGAATCCGAGGACCGGCAAGCCCCAGGAAAAGAAGGGGGCTAAGGAGGTATTCGATAAAATAGCCAGTCTGGCCTGGAAAACAGGTGATCCGGGCATGGTGTTCATTGACCGCATCAACGAATTCAATCCGACGCCGGGGGTAGGGGAGGTGGAGAGTACCAATCCTTGCGGCGAGCAGCCACTTCTTCCATATGAGTCCTGCAATCTGGGCTCCATCAACCTGAGTAACATGCTAAAGGATGGCGAGGTGGATTGGGACAAACTGCGGGATGTCGTGCACCTGGCCGTGAGATTCCTGGATGATGTTATCGATGTTAATGAATATCCATTGACGGAGATCTCCGAGATGACATTGGCCAACCGGAAAATCGGGCTGGGTATCATGGGATGGGCAGACATACTCATACTCCTGAATATGCCTTATGAGTCCACCGAAGCCTACAAATTCGCCAAAAAGTTGATGAAGTTCATACAGGATGAAGGGTGGAAGGCCTCGGAAAAGCTGGCTCAAGAGAGGGGAACCTTCCCCAACTTCGACAAGAGCATATTCAAGGATGGAAGGCCCGTAAGAAACGCCACGGTTACCACAATAGCCCCCACTGGTACAATATCCATGATTGCGGATTGCTCAAGTGGCATAGAGCCTATCTATTCCATCGCCTTTGTAAAAACAGTTATGGACAACGACGCCCTTCATTATGTCCATCCCTTCTTCAAGCAGATATGTGAGGAAAGGGGAATTTACACCGATGAGTTGGAGCAGGCCATTGTCAAGCTGGGAAGCACTTCCGGCATACCCGGATTCCCTTCAGACCTGAGGGCATTGTTCATGACAGCCCATGAAATTTCCCCTGAGGGCCATGTGAAGATGCAGGCCGCCTTCCAGAAGCACATAGACAATGCGGTTTCCAAGACCGTCAACTTGAACGAGGATGCCACGATAGAGGATATAGCCAACATCTACATGCTGGCCTACGAGCAGGGCTGCAAGGGCATAACAGTTTACAGGGATGGCTGCAGGGCGGGTGCCCAGGTGCTTTCGGCCGGAAGCGGCGAGAAGCAGAAGACGGATGCCGCGGCCCACCAGACGAAATTATCAGATATTCAAGTAGATGCCAACGGCAAGCTCAGGCCCAAAGCCAGGCCACTCATAATTCACGGGGCCACACACCGTATGAGAACAGGCTGCGGCTATCTCTATGTCACCATAAACGAGGATAATGGCGACCTTTTCGAGCTCTTTGCCAGGATGGGCAAGGCCGGAGGATGTGCGGCCAGCCAGACCGAGGCGATAGGCAGACTTATCTCACTGGCACTGCGCTCTGGCATAGATTCAGATAGTATCATCGATCAGCTAAAGGGCATAAGATGTCCTGAACGGGCCATAATAGGAAAGGATAAAATCTATTCGTGCCCGGATGCAATAGGACAGGCCATAGAGGGGCATCTAGCTAATAAGGGCCTGGATGTCAAGGCAATGTCAAGGCTGGACAGCGGCGTGAGGCCTGAATGCCCTGAATGTGGTGGACCCATTGAATTCACAGAGGGGTGTCTACTCTGTGGACTAAGATGTGGATGGTCAAAATGCTAAAACGAACAGGCCGGAGGCCGGGACATTTTAGCCAGCGTGGGTCCCAGTAATTGCTTGCATGGGTCTCAGTGTTATCCAACATGGTGGGGGGCCGGATGGCGGGTAAAGAGTACACCCATAACGGAAGTTTCAACGCGCTTAATTATTTAAAAGATTAAAAAGGTTAAAGGGAACCCGGCCCATTTCCTGGGCCGGGCATTAGTCTTATTCAATGATTCACCGAGATTACTTCTCGAATATCTCTTTCCAGACGAAGGCCGCTATGACCGCCCCGATTATTGGAGCCAGCCAGAATAGCCAGACTTGCTCCAGAGCGAAGGTGTTCTCCATCGCCGTGACAAGTGCCGGACCCAAACTCCTTGCCGGGTTGATTGATGCCCAGGTTATTGGCATGGCCACGATATATGTCAGGGCCATGGTAAGACCTATGGCCGCACCAGAGAAGCACTTATTGGCATTCTTGGAGGTCGCTCCGAAGAAGACCAGTATGAAGATGAAGGTGAGGAAGACCTCGGCTATGAAGGCCGACATGATCGGGAAGCCCATTGGTGAGGCATCCTCAAATCCGTTGGCGCCGAGCCCATCTCTCCCTAGGTCGTATCCCTGCAAGCCAGATAATATAGTGAAGAGCAAGAGGACGCCGACTATGGCACCTATGCACTGGTAGATTATGTACATCATGGCGTCATTGGATTTTATCTTCTTGGAGACGAGCATGGCCACGGTTACGGCCGGGTTGATATGACAGCCGGATATCGGTCCGATTGCATAATAGAGGGCCAGAAATGTAAGTCCAAAAGCGAAGGCGATTCCCAGGAATCCTATCTCTCCGCCTGCGATCATTATACTCCCGCATCCTATGAAAACAAGGATAAGGGTTCCCAAAAATTCTGCTAGATATTTTTTATCCAATAGGTTGATTTCTTCTGACATTACTTCACATCCCACTGTATTTTAATCCTGAGAGGTAAATAGATATAGTACTATAAAAATGTTTTATATGATATTTGGGTTTCTTTTGGTATGGTTTAAAATACCGAGCCAGACCTTGTGATTTCCATATTTTAGAAATTTCATCCAGTGGAGAGCCAGTATGTTTTTGATGTGAAAAATTATAAATGATGGCAAACAAAACACTATTTAACCCGAAATTGTTGTATGTTGGAAACGGGAGGCAGCCACATGTCGGATGGCCAGGAAATTGATAAGATCAAAAAGGCGAAGAAGGATTGGGAAAGCGGAGCATATACCGGTGCAGTGGACAAGCACGGCGAGCGCAGGAAGGAGTTCATGACAACATCCAGTGTTCCGATCAAGCCATTGTACACGCCCGATGACGTCCCGGATTTGGATTATCTCAGGGATCTGAATTTCCCAGGCCAGTTCCCTTTCACAAGAGGTGTGCAGGCCACCATGCACCGCGGCCGCCTTTGGACCATGAGGCAATTCGCCGGGTTCGGCACCGCAGAGGAGACCAATGAGAGATACAAGTACCTGCTGGCCCACGGGGAGACCGGTCTCAGCGTGGCATTTGATTTTCCGACACTTTACGGAAGGGACAGTGACGACCCCCTGGCAGAGGGTGAGTTCGGCAAATGCGGGGTGGGAATTTCCTCCCTGCGAGATATAGAAACCCTTTTTGACGGAATTCCGATGAAGGATGTGAGCACCTCCATGACCATAAACGGGCCGGCGGCTGTGGTCTGGGGCTTTTACATCGCCGCCGCAGAGAATCAGGGTGCCTCCAGAAATCAGATAACCGGGACCATCCAGAATGACATTTTAAAAGAATACATCGCCCAGAAATCGTGGATTTTCCCGCCGGCACCGTCCATGAGGCTCATCGTGGATACTTTTGAATTCGGGACGAAAGAGGTTCCCAGGTGGAATACAATCAGTATATCTGGCTATCATATCAGAGAGGCGGGCTCAACGGCACTTCAGGAGTTGGCCTTCACCCTGGCCGATGGCCTGGCCTATGTGGATGCCGCCATTGAAAGGGGTCTTGATTTGGATGAGTTCGCGCCCCGATTATCTTTCTTCTTCAACGCCCACAACGACCTCTTCGAGGAGATCGGGAAGTATAGGGCGGCCCGGCGTATCTGGGCCAAGGAGATGAAGAAGCGAGGCGCCAAGAAAGACAGGACCATGTGGCTGAGGTTCCACACCCAGACCGCTGGCTGTTCGCTGACTGCGCAGCAGCCGGAGAATAACATTGTAAGGACGACGATCCAGGGACTGGCTGCGGTCCTGGGAGGCACACAATCCCTCCACACCAATTCCATGGACGAAGCACTGGCACTGCCCAGCGAGAAGGCCGTTAAGATCGCACTGAGGACCCAGCAGATCATCGCCAACGAGAGCGGTGTGGTAAACACAATGGACCCGCTGGCCGGCTCTTACTTCGTGGAATACATGACCGACTGGATGGAGGATGGGACCTACAAGTACTTTGACAAGATCGAAGCTCTGGGCGGTGTGCTGAAGGCCATCGACAAGGGATTCTTCCAGCAGGAGATCGCCAACAGCGCTTACCTGTACCAGAAGGAGATAGAAAGCAATGAAAGGTTGGTGGTGGGCGTAAACACGCATGAAGATGATAACGAAAATATAGACATACCCATTCTCGAGATCGACCCTGAGGGAGAAAAGACACAGTTCGCCAGGCTGAAGAACATAAGGGAAACCAGGGACGGAGCGAGGATAGAAAAGGCACTGGAGGAACTGATTAGGGCTGCCGAGGGCGATGCGAACCTAATGCCCCACATACTGGAAGCTGTGAAGGCCCAGGCCACCCTGGGCGAGACCTGCAATGCCCTCAGAAGCGTCTTCGGAGAATATGAGGAGCCGGCAATCTTTTGATGTGTGATTGGCCGGGATTATAGCGAAGATATCAAAATCTTTTATATCCAAACAGTCATATTACCATTCATGGCCGGGCTAGAAACAGATGTCGAACCTGAGAAATTCTCAGATGCCGCGAACGAGGAAAAGGACGAGAATTTTCTCCGGGCCAACATACTCTCGGAATACGGCAAATACGACAAGGCAATCTTGTATTACGAGAGGGCCATCCAGACCATGGAAGACAATGATGTTCTTTTCAACAACTACGGCGTAGCATTAGATGCCCTGGGCAGGCACGAAGATGCGGTAGACATGTACGATCGTGCACTGGAGCTTACCCCAGATTACTCGATAGCCATGTACAACAAGGCCAACTCCCTGACGTACATGGGAGAGCTGGATGACGCGCTGGATGCCTATGATGCGGCCATTGATGCCGATCCGAAATACATGCCGGCCTACTACGATAAGGGCATAACCCTGCTTTCCCTGGGAAGGTATGACGAGGCACTGGCCCTCTACGATGACATCATCGAGCAGGAGCCCAACATCCCGGGCCCGTGGATAAGAAAGGGCTTTCTCCTGGACTCGAAAAGGGATTACGAGGCGGCCCTGGAACATTATGATGTGGCCCTGGAGATCGACCCGGACAGCGAGGAGGCATGGAACGGCAGGGGCAACACCCTGTATAATCTGGAGAGGTTCGAGGAGGCCATCGAGGCCTATGACCAGGCAATTGATATAAATCCCCATAGCGAGGAGGCGTGGAACAACAAAGGGTTTACGTTCTTCATGCTGGGTCTTCACAACGATGCTCTGAAAAGCTATGACATGGCGATCGACATAAATCCCAGGTACAAGCAGGCGTGGTACAACAAGGGCTACACATACCACGGCATCAACCGGCTGGAGGAAGCAATTGAATGTTATGAAGAGGCCCTCAATCTCGACAAGAGGGATGAGGTTCTGTGGAACAACCTCGGCAACGCCCTGTACAATCTGGACAGGTGGGAGGAATCAATTCCTTACTTCGAGAAGGGAATAGAGGTGACGCCCGACTACGAGATAGCCTGGAACAATATAGGAAATGCACTGGACAAGATGAAGCGGTACGCCGAGGCCCAGCCCTACCATGATAAAGCCCTGGAGTTCAAGCCGGAATTTGATTACGCACTGTATGCCAAGGGTTTCGGCCTGGCCAAGATGGGGGATCTGGACATGGGCCTGGAATTGATTAACCAGTCCCTGGAACACAACCCCAATTACGACCATTCATGGCATGCCAAGGGCGAGGTACTGCACTGGCTTGGGAAAAGGGAGGAGGCCATCGATGCCATAAACAACTCCATAATACTCAATCCCCTGTTCATCGAGGCCTGGATAGACCGTGGAAAGATATTGAAGGAGATGGGCAGCTTCGAGGAAGCGGAGATAAGCTTCAAGGAGGTTCTCAATATAATCGACAACATGTTGGCCTATGACCACAGAGATGTCAGCAGCCTCGGGAACAAGCTGAAACTTCTCAACACCCTCAAGAGATATGAAAGGGCCATGATTTGCTATGACCAGGCAATTACGGCCAATGACGAGGAGGGGCTGAGGCTGGAGAAGGCCAGAATGCTGAATTTCCTGGAGGAATATGAGGAGGTGGTGGAGTGGCTGGATGGACTTCCGAAGGACCAGATCAACGGCGAACTGCTCTTTGTGAAGGGTAAAGCCCTTAACAATCAGGGCAAGGATTCCGAGGCCATCATAGCCTTGACCAATGGAATCGAGATGGGAGCCGGTGAGGAGGCGCACATTCTCAAGGCCAGTATATTTTCCATTCAGGGAAAATATGCTGAGGCTATGGTCTGCTTCGGGAGAAAAGGCCTAAGTGCCAAAGCACTCACCTCCAAGGCCGAGATAGAATTAAAGTTCGAAAAGCCGGAAGCCCTCGATACCGTAGAGAAAGCCTTGGAGAAGGATGGGGGATGGCTGCCCGCGTGGAAGCTTCTCGGCGACATTCACCTATCAAGCGGCGAGCACAAGATGGCAGGAGACGCTTACGACAGTGCCATAGGCATCGATGAGGATTATGTCTGGGCCTGGATGGGGAAGGCAAGACTTTATGCCGATATGGGCAAAAACAACAAAGCAATGAAATATCTGGATATAGCCCTGGAGATCGACCCGGATCTGGCCGAGGCTAAAGAATTAAAAATCAAATTGGAGAGTTAGGGAGTTTAGTGAGTTTTTAGAGTTGGGGAGTTTATAGAGTTAATCTCTGAAGGGTAAACTCGTTGAATATTAATACTCCCGAACTCAAGAGTACATTTCTCAGTAGTACGAACTCCATAAACTCTACAAACTCAATCTATGGTTCTGAGAATTATCTCAATGTTGACGCCGTCCGGAACTTGAATTCTCATGAGAGCTCTAAGGGCGCGCTCGTCCGCATCCAGGTCTATCAGGCGCTTGTGGACGCGCATCTCCCACCGCTCCCAGGTTTCCGTGCCCTCGCCGTCCGGGGATTTCCTGCACGGGACTATGAGGCGTTTGGTGGGAAGGGGTATGGGGCCGCTCATGGCAACGCCGGTACGTTGCGAGATGCTCTTTATCTGTGCGCAGACTCCATCGACTTTCTCGGGGTCGGTACCGCTCAATGAAATCCTTGCTTTTTGTGACACAAAAACACCTCAAACCATCAAATAAAAAAATAAAAAGAAAAGGGAAGGAGACTTCACATCTCCTTCTTTTCTATGCTTATGCACATTCCTGCTGCAACTGTCTGTCCCATGTCCCTGATGGCGAACCTTCCCAACTGCGGGAAATCCTTGGCCACCTCGATGACCATGGGTCTGGTCGGCTGCAACTTCACTATGGCCGCGTCTCCGGTCTTGAGGAACTGCGGGTTCTCCTCGCTTACCTCTCCGGTCCTCGGGTCCAGCTTCTTCTGCAGTTCGAGGAAGGTACAAGCGACCTGGGCCGTGTGGCAGT
>JAGLSY010000225.1 GCA_023135545.1 Thermoplasmata archaeon
CGGCCCTTTTAGTTTCGGGCGCATCGGCTGGCACAACAACTGTCATGTTGGGAAGCACCCGCATCAGGGCGATATCCTCTATCATCTGATGGGTGGCTCCGTCTCCTCCCACGGTGATGCCAGCGTGTGTGGCGACGATCTTCACATCCAGCTTGGGATAGGCAACGCTCTGCCTTATCTGGTCATAGACCCGGCCGGTTACGAATATCGCGAAGGTGCTGGCGAAGACCGTCTTTCCGGATGCTGCCAGTCCGGCGCAGGCGCTTATCATGTTCTGCTCCGCGATTCCAAAGTTAAAATGCCGCTCCGGGAAATGCTCGGCAAAAATACCGGTCTTGACAGAGCAAGAAAGGTCCGCGCTGGCCACCACTATGTCGCTTCTCTCCTGTCCCAGTTCGACCAGTGCTTCTCCGAATGCATCCCTCTGGCCCTTCAGTTTCCACCTGCTCATTGTTTCACCCCCAATTCCTTCATGGCCTGCTCATATTGTTCCTTGTCCGGCGCCTTGCCGTGGAATCCCACCGCGCCCTCCATGAAACTCACGCCCTTTCCCTTGATGGTGTTGGCTATGATAACAGTGGGGTGGCCTTTTGTCTCCCGGGCCTTCTTGAAGGCGGCCAGTATTTCCCTGAAGTTGTGCCCCTCGATTTCCAGGACATTCCATCCGAAGGCCTTCCACTTATCGCCCAATGGCTCGAGGGACATTATCTTCTCGGTTGGGCCGTCCAGCTGTAGCTTGTTCCTGTCGATTATGGCAACGAGGTTGTCCAGCTTGAACTGTGAAGCCGACATGGCGGCCTCCCATATCTGACCGCAGTTGTTTTCTCCGTCTCCCAGCATGACGTAAATCCTGCTCTTCTTCCGGTCCAGCTTGGCGGCCAGCGCCATGCCGATTCCCATGCTAAGGCCCTGCCCCTCACTGCCGGTCGAAGCTTCCACACCCGGGGTTTTTCTCATATCAGGATGGCCCTGAAGTCTGGAGCCTATCTTTCTGATGGTCTTGAGCTCGTCAATTGGGAAATAGCCGGATTCGGCAAGGCAGGCGTAAAGGGTGGGGGCCGCGTGGCCCTTGCTCAGTACAAATCGGTCCCTGTCAATCCAATCTGGCTCATCGGCCCTGTGGCTCATTTCCTTGAAATAAAGGGCGACCATAACTTCGGTTGCCGACAGAGAGCCTCCAGGATGTCCGGAGCCTGCCCCGTAAATCATCTCGATTATATGCTTTCTGACCTTGTTGGCCATCTCCTCAAGCATGCTGATGTCATCATCGGTATAACTGTCTACCACGATACCTGCCCCTCTTACAGGGATAGGGGAATACACTCGCACTTCAAATACATTTACCTTCACCTAACCAATCTAACAAGAACACTGCCGTATGCCCATCAATTGTTAGCAAATGAACGCAGAGGTCTAACTCTGCGAGTTCGGGCTTCTAATTGCGCATTCTCCCTGCATCTGGACGCGATTAGAAGAGCTAATACGTTAGCATCCATATACCAACAAAGTATTTGCTCCGATGGCCTATGGAATGTAAATTTCCAGGCCCGAAATTGAATATCAGATCCTTTAGGGCCTGGTAGTTTACGATAGGAATTATAAGGCGGCAACGCATAATCAAGAGATGATATAATGACAAAAGAGGAAGTTGAAAATCTGAGGCTGGGATTGAGAAACATGCCGGCCTTTCCTGTGTGCCTCATCACGGTTGGCAAAGGCAAGGAGGCGAACATCATAACCGCCGCAATGGTCCATGTTTTTTCCTTCGAGCCACCCCTCATCGGCATCGGAATTGCACTCCAGAGGCATTCGCACGGCCTACTGGACAAGGAGGAGGATTTTGTGGTGAATGTGCCGGGGAAGGACCTGGTGAAAGAGACGCTGGCCTGCGGCACGGTTTCCGGAAAGGAGGTGGACAAGTTCGGGCTTTACGGGCTGGTGAAGACCGAATCCTGCAAGGTCTCGGCCCCGTCCATCAGCCAATGCCCCGTGAACTTCGAATGCAAGAAGGTTCAGAAAGTTACCACTGGAGATCATGACTGGTTCATCGGAGAGGTTGTTGCGGTGATGGTTGACAAGAAATACAAGAGGGGTGACGGCCTACTCTACTGGGGCGGGGAGTTCAGGCTGCCTGGTAAGATAATAAAAGAGAGGTAGTTCCAAACAATGGTTCAACCATCCAAAATCTTTTATCTCAAAGCGGCAATCCCAACCCCGATAACATGAAACGCGCGAGTATGGAAATTTACTGCTGCCCAGTCTGCAAATCAGACCTTGAGCTCAGGCCGGAAAAGGAGGAGGGGGACGAGGTCATCCAGGGCATCCTGTTTTGCCAGAAATGCAGCCATGGATACAAGATAGAGGATTCCATACCCAACCTTCTTCCAAAACAACAATCTGTTTTATGATGGGAATTTTTTTTCTCATGCTGGCTCGTTGAAGATTCCTCCCCTGATTGCCGGTTTTACCCGCCTTCCGGCCCCCCGCCACACTGAGCTATGTTGTGACCCATGATATCCATCACTGTGACCCACACTGGCACGTTGATAGCACTCCTTATATGTGCTCAGACAAAAAGTGACTGTGCCTCGATGATTTCTTTTGCATTCCCGGCCTTTTCGTACTCCTCTAGCGGCTCGCGGTTGAGGTCCAGAAAGGTCTGTCCGAACCTGAATTTGGCCAGTATTTTCCCGGCCTGTTCCCTATGCCTTAAAATTATGAGGGCGGCGGCAAATGCCTCGGCACTGGACAGTATGAAGGGCTTCCCGTAATTCACGGGGTTAGCGGCCACCAGAAAAGGCAATGCCCTGCCCTTGCTCTTCCTGCCCACCCTAGGAAAATCCTCTCCCGTGGCCTTCCATGATATATCTAAAACTGCAAGGCCTGACCTTTCAGCCACTTCATTATCCTCTCTGGACAGCACCTTTTCAGCCGTGGGAACCAGAACAAGAGCCGAAGCTGGTATTTGGGATATTTTCTTAACATCAATTGCCAGATCGAACTTTGCCAGCTTTCTGCCAGTGCATTTCTTGGGGTCGCACTGCTTTCCATCGTAAAAAAATAACCTTACATCATCCGGCACTGGCATTGTGATATCACTTTATCTTGATGGTCTCTTGCTCGACATAGTTTCCTGGCTTGACAAATACGGTCGAGAGATAGCCGGCAAGGTTGGTTCCTCCGACGATGATGAGATACAGACCGACAAGAAGCTCCAGGTCCAACCATCCAGTAAGAATTATGATGCCGAATGCGATGGTCAATATAGCAGATGCTATGCCGGTTATTCCGAGTTTTCCAAGGAGTATTTTTGATATGTTGCCATTGGTCATTTCCTCTTTGTTCAAGTGTATCGCCTCTCACCCCCTATAACTAAGACCATAAAAAATCTTTTGTGCAGGGAGTTAATTACATTGCTGCAGCGATGATGACAAAGAACCTTTCTGATATGTGATGAATGATGGGCGAACTGAGCTGTAAAACAAACATTTCCGTTATCTCAAATGGAAATGTAAACTTTAATACATGAGCCAGTAGGTGAAAAAATCAGATTGATATCCTGGAACGTCAACGGAATCCGCGCCATAGCAAAAAAAGGCCAGCTCCACACCATGTTTAAGGAGGGGCCGGATATTATTTGCCTTCAGGAAACCAAGGCATGGCCAGAACAGCTCAAGGAAGACCTTCTCAAACCATCTGGCTATAATTCCTTCTGGGACCAGGCCGACAAAAAGGGATACAGCGGAACCGCAATCTACACAAAGCAAAAGCCAGTTAGGAAATCCACCGGGTTGGGGGCCGAGGAGTTCGATTCGGAAGGCAGGACCGTGTGGCTGGAATTTTCGGAATTCACACTTTTCAACATCTATTTTCCTAACGGCAGGCGGGATGCTGGCCGGCTCAAATACAAGATGGATTTCTATGATGCCTTCCTGGAAAAGATTGACTCCCTGAGAAAGCAGGATAAAAAAATAATATTCTGCGGTGACCTCAACACGGCTCACCACTCTATCGACCTGGCCAGGCCCAAGGAAAATGAACATTTATCGGGTTTTCTACCCATAGAAAGAAAATGGATGGACAAGGCGGTCGACCACGGATACATAGACACCTTCAGACATTTCAATGATGAGCCGGACATGTACACCTGGTGGGATTACTACACAAGAGCCAGGGAAAGGAATGTTGGTTGGAGGCTGGATTACTTCTTTATCTCCGACGACCTGATCCCCAACCTGAAAAATGCTTTCATCATGTCCGAGGTAATGGGAAGCGACCACTGCCCGGTTGGTATTGATATTGAATTTTGATTTATTTCTGCCCGCCCCATTAAATCAATAAGCCCCCCACCGTAAGCCTTTTCTTTTATCCTCGCTGCGCTGGCCACCCCTCCAGAATCAAAACCCGGGTTTTGATAAAATAGTTGCGTCCAGATGAAGGGAAGACGCGCAACTAAAAAAGAAAAGGTTCACTCATCCTAAATCAAGCCCATTACATGTGCTTGACAAAATAGTTGCATGGACTTCAAGAAGTCCACAACTAAAAAAGAAAACTCGGGTTGGCCTGCTCGCTCGGAGGGCCACTTATACTGGCTAGCCCAGCGTTCTTCGCACCCATCCCCCGATGGCATGCTCGTGGCACCACTCATCCCCCCAAGGATTGCTCGGAACCCCTAATCCTTCGGCCACTCGGTTATCCGGCTCATGCACTTGTAACATAGAGCCTTTTCCGTATCATCGGTCTTTGGGTTCATCCGTCCCCCGCATCTTGAGCACCATTCCTTCTCGTCCCGCATCCTGGCCACCTGGTCGCAGGCGTGCTCGAACTCCTGCATCTGCATGAAGCGGCCGCAGTAGGGGCAGTAGTTGTTGACCATCGGTTGTTAAGAATACAATTGGATATAAAAATGTGATGTGCAGGATTCTCATAAATATTAATATACAACCAAGGGTATTATGTGAAAAGATACAACCTATAGTATCAATTAATAATATGGGGGCGTTGAGAGATGAGAAAGAACCTGGATATAAGTTTTAAGAGAAAAGGCATATGCATTTTTATTGTCTGTTTATTGATAGTCACAACCTTCTCGGTAGTTACACCAGCCACATCTACACCGGATGACAACATGAGTGAGATCGATTTTTCTGTAATAGATGAAGAAATAAACACATCTGATAAAGATTATTTTGATAATGATATTGATGGGGCTAGGGCATCTAATTCATTTATGAAAATCCAACCTGCACTAAGAGAGATGATAAGGAATGGGATAGAAGGACGGGCTAAGGTCGTGGTCTCTACGGACAATGTTAGTGAATTGGCCATGTTGATGGAAGATTACGAGTATCAGGGCCTCATAGGGACCGAGAGCACGATGAGTAATCGGTTCGTTCCAATCGTCCTGGAAGTGCCCATCAAATGCCTCCATTCTATCGCTAACTTAGAGAGCGTTATAGGAGTGTACAAATACCAGTCACCCTGCAAAAGTACAGATGGTTTTACAGAAAAAACATTTAGAGATTTCGAAGAACCAAATGGGGACTTAACAAAAGAGAACATGAGGGATCCAGATATTCTCCAAATGCCTGACCCTATCGACCCTCTGATGAAGGATGCTATATCAACTCATCATGCACAAGAGGCATGGTCGAATGGTTTTACAGGTGAAGGAATCAACGTTGCAATTCCAGATACCGGCATTGATTTTGGGCATCCTGACCTGCAAGGGAGACAGGCCCGGGTATCGAATTCCTCATCACCTTATTATGGCTGGCCCATTGTGTTTGATCAAGTTTCAATGAGCGATTTTTTGGGATCAGGTAGTGCCAATGATACCTGGTATGTGAACACAAGCTACAGCACCCCACCGACCATCACACCTGCTGATCAGGTTATTGACACAGAAACAGAGTGGGAAGGCGCGATCGAATATCCCTTGGGAGTGGTGCCGAAAGCATCAGGTTCCATGGAAGATTACACGATCAGTGGCTTTACTCCTGGTAAGGAATACTGCTTTGCAATAAGGGCGAAAGACGAAGCAGATAACATTGCGGGGATTTCTGATAATGCTAATGCCACAGCTGGTTTGGATGTGATCTCCCCATCAATAATAACTGATCTGATGGTTGGGCCTGGCCCAGACCATGGCAGCATTTGGATGAACTGGACCGCCCCGGGTGACGATGGGTTGACCGGAACTGTTGACAACTATGTAATCAAGTATTCGACACTACCAATTCCGAATAGAGCTTGCTTTGATTTTATTGAGCGTGACTATATTATCAATATCAACGGAAACTTACCAGGAGGAGTATTTGAATCAAGGGTAATATCAGATCTTCCAGCTGGCGAGACCTTTTATTTTTCGATGATGCCCAGGGATGAAGCAGGCAATGAAGGTGACATTTCCAATTGCCCCCCTTCAGTACAGGTACAGAACGACATCACCCCTCCAGCAGCTATCACAGACCTAACAGCTGAGACCGGACTCCAACATGGAGAAGTATTCCTTAACTGGACTGCCCCTGGAGATGATGGAGCGGATGGAACCGCGATGGGTTATACAATCAAATATTCCCTGTTTCCAATAACCACACAAGAAGAATTCGATGCGGCAATACCTGTATCAGTGCCACCGATTCCGCAGCCTAGTGGAAACCCAGAGAGCCTTGTTCTAAAAAATACACTCACTGCAGGATTGACCTATTACTTTGCAATTGAAGCCGTGGATGAAACATGGAATTACGGAGCTATGTCCACTGGACCAAGCTTATCTGCGATAGCTATGGAAGATACTGATCCACCTGGACAGATATCGGACCTGAATGCAGTTCCAGGACCTGACCACGCAACCGTCAGATTATTCTGGAATGCAACAGGCGATGATACAGCCGTTGGCCAGGCTACAAAATATGTTATAAAATATCATACAGCAGATGATCACGGCTCGGCCGCGACATACAGCCAGCTCCTGGTCGATACATGGACACCCAAACAGAGTGGTGAAGCCGAGGAATTTGTACTTGAGAGCGTAATGTTCGGGCCCATTGCTCCCAACACCTTGTATTATTTCTGGGTGCAGGCTGTCGATGATGGAGCCAATATCGGACCTGCCTCGGCAAGTGCCTCTGTAACCTCAACAGAGGATACCATAGCCCCAGAGGCTATTAATGACCTGACCACAGTAGCGGCTGATGACCATGGAAAAATTATATTGGAATGGACCGCTCCACATGATGATGGCGCTAGCGGCGGTGCTTGCACACAATATGTGATCAAACATTCCGAAACCCCAATAATCGACGAAGCGACATTCGCCGCAGCTACTCAATTGATTAAAGATATCGACCCATTGCCCCCAGGCACTCTGGAAAGCCATGTATTTGGCCCTTCCTTTGATCCAGGGACAACATTGTATTTCGCCATCAAGGCTGTTGATGATGCAGTTTCTTACGGTCCATTGGGAGGAGGCCTGCCAGTGTCAGGTGTATTGATGAATGATGTGACACCTCCATCAACAATAACAGATCTTGTTGCAATCACAGCAGATAAGAATGGTGAGATAATCCTGACCTGGACAGCCCCGGGTGATGATGACGCGATTGGCACTGCAAGTCAGTACATCGTCAGGTATCGGGAGGCATTTTCTGAATATCTACACGTTCCTTATGAGAAAAATCAAACATTGGATGACATATGGTACAATGTCACGGGCATCCAGAGCATGAGCGGAAT
>JAGLSY010000226.1 GCA_023135545.1 Thermoplasmata archaeon
CCGTGCCATTGCTTATGGGGGTTATTTTCATTTCCTTCTTCACTTAACCACCCCCGAAACAAGTGCCAGCAGGGCCATCCTCACGGGCACACCGTTGAAAGCCTGCCTGAAATAGGCCGCGTGCTCGGAGGAATCTATCTCCGACGGTATCTCGTCCACCCTCGGAAGGGGGTGCATTATCCTCATCGTCTTCTTCGCATATTCCAACATCTCGGGGTCCAGCATGTAGGAGCCTGCGACTTTCTTGTACTCCGAGGGGTCCGGGAACCTCTCCTTCTGTATCCTGGTCATGTAGATGATATCGCTCTCCTCGGCAACCTCTTCCAGAGTCGTCGCTACCTTGATATTGGCCCCCTCCTGCTCAAGAAGCCGAATTACCGCGGTCGGCATCGTCAGGGTCTTTGGTGACAGGAAAGTAAGGTTTGCATTGAACATGGCCAGTGCATGAGAAAGGGAGTGGGCCGTCCTTCCGTATCTAAGGTCACCGACAAGGGCGATGTTCTTTCCCTCAATGGAGCCCACCTCTTCGTTGATGGTGAAAAGGTCGAGAAGGGTCTGGGTCGGATGCTGGCCCGCGCCATCGCCGGCGTTGATGATCGGCTGACTGGAAAATTGCGAGGCAAGTCTGGCCGCCCCCTCCTGCGGATGCCTGAGAACGATAATGTCTGAGTAAGCCTCGGCCATGCGTATCGTATCGGCCAGTGTCTCTCCTTTTTTGGCAGATGTGCTCTTGACATCCGTGAATCCCAGGGTGGAGCCGCCCAGCCGAAGCATGGCGGCCTTGAAAGATAGGTTGGTCCTGGTGCTCGGCTCGAAAAATAGGGTGGCCAGTATCTTCCCTTTCAGAAGGTCACTGGTCTCCTTGCCCTTGGCAATCGGCACCATGGTGCGCGAAACGTCCAAAATATGTTCGATATCATCCCTTGAAAAATCCCGAATGGACACAATGTTCTGACCCTTGAAGTTCATGTCAATCGGGCGTCTACATTGTCATACTCTTTATAATGGTTTCTTATGGATTTTTGAACATAGGGAGCAATTGGTGTTTGTTAAGCTGGGTGAGGATAAGGACCCCGCCCTTCGGACGGGGCTTGATTTGAGCCCCTCGCAATTAGAGCGAGGAGGATATCTTTTTGCTGGTACATAGCTGTCACTCGCTAGCACATCAATAACAAAACCCCGCCTCTGCGTTGCTCGAGATTGCGCTCCCTTCGGTCGTCGCAACCCGTGGCCAGCAAGCTGGCCCGGGCGGGGCATGTTGATGATATCAGCTTTGTTCCACAGAGATATGTATTGCGGGATAACGCTTCACCCACCCTTGCGTCCCTCCGCTGGCCCTTGGCTTTGCCAACCCCCTGCTCGGGACGCTTGATAGTAATTGCGTAACGTGGGTCTCATTGATGTATCAGCATGGGTGATAGCGATGTCCCAACATGGTGGGGGTGGAAGGAGGGTGTAGCCAGTTCACCGGGCTGTTCTCTTCAACGCGGCGGGAAAAACAGATATTCAGCCACACCATTACCGGATGCCAATGAGCAACAGCCACAAGTCCAAACCCTCCATCATCGAAACCTACGACGCCATAGCAGAGCACTTCGACATTACCCGCTATAAGCCATGGCCGGAAACAATAAAGTTCGCCGA
>JAGLSY010000227.1 GCA_023135545.1 Thermoplasmata archaeon
TTCATGGTCTCCAAGGGTATGAGGGTGCTCGGCATCGATATTTCCATGGGCCAGCTTGAATTGGCCAGAACCCGGACAATGAGAGAATTTCCAGACCTGTGTGGGAATTATGATTTTGCGACCGGGGATGTGGAGCAGCTGCCGGTCAGGGAAAAATCCATGGATGTCGTGCTGTATATTGCGACTTTACACCATCTCACAAACCCAGAAGCCAGGCTGGCCTCAATGAGGGAGATCCACCGCTGCCTAAAGCCGGGGGGGTTGTGCCTCGTGAGTGCTTGGGCAAGGGAGCAGGAAAAATTCGCGGAGGAGCTGGCTCGCGGTGAATCGGAAATCGAGGATGGATGGGAGGAAGGTGACATGCTGCTGCCCTGGCATTTGAAGGATGGGGATACTGTTGTTGGAGAGATCTATCTCAGATACTATCATCTTTTCTCGGGGGAGGAGTTCGATGAACTTATGAAATCCACGGGATTCGAGGTACTGGACAGGTATGTTGCCTCTAACAACCACTATGCGATTTTGCAAAAACATGTTTGATTAGATTAATAGGAATCAATTACATAATAAATTGTACAGATTTCACATGTAATCACCAATTATTATTATATATAAGAAGGACTATCGGGCAAAAAACCTAACAAAAAATGAAAACGGGATGGTGTAAGAAATGTTACTTGAAGGAGCCAGTGACTTTGAAGTTATTGCATTGTGGATAACCTTTTTTGTCGCTATATCGGGACTGATCTACGCATATCTCCTGAAAAGGTGGGTGTCTGCCCAGGATGATGGAACCCCTAGAATGCAGGAGATATCTAAATGGATCCAGGACGGCGCAGAGGCTTATCTCAGAAAGCAGTTGAAAACAGTGGCAGTGGTCATAGTGGTACTTGCCGCTGCATTATTCCTCACCGCCTACGCAGGCAGGCCACTCAATTTTACCGGCACAGATGATGAGTGGATGCTCATTTCAATAGGCCGTATGCTGGCCTTCCTTATGGGCGCCGGATTTTCAGCGGCCGTAGGCTACTTCGGCATGAGGATGGCCGTGAGGGCAAACGTCAAGGTCGCCCAGGCATCCAGAAGCAGCTTGAAGAAGGCTGTCACTATCGGCTACAGGACCGGTACCATCGTCGGTATGCTGACAGATGGTCTGGGTCTTCTCGGCGGTGTTGTTATTTTCATGCTTTATGACGTTCATGCTCCAGAGGTTCTGCTGGGTTTCGGATTCGGAGGAACACTCATCGCCCTTTTCATGAGGGTCGGCGGTGGAATCTTCACAAAAGCCGCGGATGTCGGAGCTGACCTGGTCGGCAAGATGGAAAAGGGCATTCCGGAGGACGACCCCAGGAACGCCGCTGTTATAGCTGACAATGTCGGTGACAACGTCGGCGACTGCGCCGGAATGGCCGCAGATATTTTCGAATCATATGAAGTTACAATGGTATCGGCAATGATACTTGGCCTGGCTGCCTTCGCCGGCAACAGGGAATGGCAGTATATCGCCGTCGTTTTCCCGCTTCTCGTAAGGGCAATTGGCGTGGTCGCTTCCATCATCGGAACCTATGCCGTCCGCTCCAAATCGGAGAATGAGAACATAATGAAATCAATCCACAGAGGATATGGGCTTTCCGCTGCCATCTCGATAGGTGGCTTCGTTGCGCTGGCTCTATTCTGGGTCCAAGGCGCCTTGGATACCCACCCCATAGCAAATCTTGGAATGAAGTTTGCCGCTGCAACCGGTGCTGGTATCATCATGGCGCTGCTGCTCAACTACGTGACAGAATATTTCACATCAACCGAGCGCAGGCCAGTCAGGGAAATAGCCAAGGCGACAAAGACCGGCTCGGCCACAACTATCTTGAGCGGCCTGGGTTGGGGAATGGAGAGCAGCGTATGGGCGCTCTTCGTGATCGTCGGCGCAATGGTCGCATCGGCCATGATATTCCCGACAGACCAGCCCTTCCTCGTAGCATACGGAGTATCTCTTTGTGGTATAGGTATGCTAACATTAACTGGTAATACCATTTCCATGGACACTTTCGGACCCATAGCCGACAATGCAAACGGAATCGGCGAGATGGCAGGTTTGGAACCAGAAGCCAGAAAGAGAATGGATGACATGGACGCCGTTGGAAACACCACAAAGGCCATCACAAAAGGAATTGCCATCGGTTCGGCGGTTATCGCTGCTGTGAGTCTTTTCATGGACTTCATTGTGAGAGCGGCTCATGCAGGCAGCCCATACCTGACGGTAGATGGTTCTACCATAACCGGAAATGTCATAATCAGTACGCCAATATACTTCTCCGCACTGCTCATAGGTGGTGCGATTCCATTCCTGTTCAGTGCCATGTGCATCAGAGCTGTCGAGAGGGCTGCCAGCCTCATAGTCATAGAAGTTAGGAGGCAGTTCGCCACAATCAAAGGCCTCTGGGAAGGCACCGCAAAGCCGGATTACGAGAAACCTGTAGAGATAGCCACGGCAGCAGCCCAGAAGGAGCTGGTCGGACTTGGTTTACTTGGTGTTCTGACACCGATCATCATCGGCCTTATATTCAATGAAGTGGCGTTAGGAGCATTCCTGGCAGGCGCGATTCTGTCGGCACAACTGATGGCAGTGTTCATGTCCAATGCAGGAGGAGCCTGGGACAATGCCAAGAAGTATATTGAGGACGGGCATCACGGCGGAAAGGGTTCAAAGGCCCATATGGCCAGTATCGTCGGTGACACTGTCGGCGACCCGCTGAAGGATACAGCAGGCCCGGCACTCAATCCAATGGTAAAGGTTATCAACCTGGTGGCCGTTCTTATAGTTCCTGTGATTGTCAAATATAACATAGGTGCTATCGACGACACGCCAACCATGATGGCCGTGGTAGCCGGCATCGGCCTGATGATATTCGGAGTTGCATGGGCGATTGCCATGAGCAAGAAACCGGCAAAGCAGGGCAAGAAGCAGAAAAAGCAGAAGAAGAATAAGCCAGCACGGAAATTCGAGCCCGAGCCGGAAGAATATGCGGAATCGCCCCCGATGGATGAACCTCTTGAGCCGTTACCGCCTATTCCCCCGATCGAGCCAGCCCCTGCAGAGGAAATACCAATACAACTCGAGGAAAACCAGTAATAAAATTGAGATGATATCATGTATCTGAAAGTAAGAAGAAAAGATGTGGTGAGGATCTCTCCGGAACGCCTTGGAGAAGATATCAACCAGCTAGCCGAGGAGCTCACCAGGCAGACCTTCGAGGGAAGGATAGTCGGTGACCGAAGCCTTATCGTTCTCACGGCCAACATAGAGGTCGAGGGCGAGGGAAGAATAGTGCACGGCGACGGGGCGGTCTACCAGGATGTGTCCTACGATGCAATCACCTTCAAGCTGGAGAACCAGGAGGTCATAGAGGGAACGGTATGCGAGGTGCTCAAGTTCGGCGCCTTCATAAGATTCGGACCACTGGACGGCCTTCTGCACATCAGCCAGGTAATGGACGACCACATCGACGTGGATGTGGATAATAGCAGGCTCATCGGCAAGGAAACCAAGAGGGACGTAAAGTCGGATGCAGATGTAAGGGCCAGGATAGTCACGGTCAGCGTCAACGAGAGAAGCCCCAGGGAGAGCAAGATAGGCTTGACCATGAGGCAGGTGGGACTTGGCAAGCTGGAGTGGATAGAAGAGGACCTTCAGGAAAGGAGGGAGGAATCGTGAACGTAGTTCAATTCTTTGCGATAATAGTTCACGAGAAACCTTCCATGAGATGGGAGGTTGAATAATATGGCACAGACACTCAGAGCCTGCAAAGAATGCAGCGCCATCACGGAAGAGGATAAATGCGCCATCTGCGGCAACCCCACATCCAGGGAGTGGCAGGGCTACGTTATCATATTGGACCACACCAAATCCGAGATTGCCAGAAGAATGGGGATCAGCATCAATGGCAAATTCGCGCTCAGGGTCAGATGAGGGCTCCCCAAGGCTAAAGCCTGGAGCATCCCTTGCTGTTTTATGGAATAACAGCGAGGGGATTGAGCCCTTACATAATTCTCACCAGTACCAACAGTTTGATGACAGTCGCCTTTCATCCGCAAACCTGAAGGGTTGCGGCATTCAGGCGTGGTGCAAATTCAGTAAGCGCTGGGTACTTCCAGAAGATATGCGGGACGAGCTCGCCGAAGTGGTGGGCGAGATAATCCCGGACGAACTTATTTTAGAGAAGCTGGCCGGTTCCGGAGTTATCATCACAATCGGCGATATAGTTACATTGTCTTTGCTGGAAAAGGGCATAAGACCAGATCTTTCCATTGTAGACTACCAGACCAAGAGAATACCAGATAATGAGTTGAAAGAAAGGCTGGCCGCCTTCCCGGAGAAGGAAATGACGGTCAAATGCCCGTCCGGTGAGATAAGCCAGGAATTATGGAACGCCATCGAGTCCTGGTTTGAGCGGCCAACGCCCCTCAGGATCGTGGTCGACGGTGAGGAAGACCTTGCCTCTCTGGTGTGTGTCACCCTTGCCCCGGATGGCACAACAGTAATATATGGCATCCCTTTTAAGGGGCTCATGCTTCTCCACGTGGACACTCCCATTCGGGAGCGTGCCAGGGAGATATTGAGAAAGATGGAGACTTGAGCATTATGGAGCTTAAAATCCTTGATAAAAAGCAGAATGAACTGCTGAGCAGAATAGAGGTGGACTTCGAACTGAGCCATCCGAACGAGCAGACGCCAAAGAGAGAGGTGGTGCGCGACATGATAGCCAAGGAGCTGAAGGCATCCAAGGAAACCGTGATTCTCGATTCAATGGCAACCGAATTCGGACTAGGCACCACAAAGGGCTACGCCAAGGTCTATACTTCCAAGGAAAAGGCGGTCGAGACCGAGAGGGACCACATTCTCAAGAGGAACAAGCTCTTTGAGAAAGAGAAGAAGGAAGAGAAGAAAGCCAAGGGGGAATAAGATTGCCGAAGAAGGATTATTACGAGATACAGGGCGACAAGCTGGTCCGGAAGCGAAGGCACTGCCCCAAATGCGGTGAGGGCGTTTTCCTGGCCGAGCACAAGAACAGGCACTCATGCGGCAACTGCCATTACACCGAGTTCAAGAAGAAGGACCCGAA
>JAGLSY010000228.1 GCA_023135545.1 Thermoplasmata archaeon
GATTCCGAAGCCCAGTAGCATCCCCTTCCCCTTAGTATGGCAACCAGGGCATCGACCTTTTGCCCGCCCAGCACCTCCTGCTCTTTCCATACCGAAACTGGCTCCCTTCTCTTTGCCGCCTTGTCGACCATCGACCGCTCTATAACAATAAGTCTATTTATTGATTATCAAGATATAGTCATTAAAAATGGCTGGTTGTCGGAAAATATCATTCCTCGATATCCAGAATTTCGGCTACCAGGGGGGCGTAGACATGGTCCTTGAGCAGGTCCATCTCGGCCAGGGAGAACATGAGCCGGCTGGGTTCTTTTACAAAAATATTGTCGTGCTTGTAGATCTCGGAAAAGCGGTTGATGCTCCTCCTGTAGGTGTCAAAATCTTCATAGGCCGTGAGGGCCACCACATCCGAACTTCCAACCAGGAACATTATGGGCGGCTTGATGCCTATCAGGGTGTCCAGAATATTGTCCCGCCGCTCCCCGTGAATGCTGAGGTTGAGTCTAGCATGGTCGAAGACCAGCATCTTGAAGCCCAGCTTTATCAGGTCCGGAATTATGGCTGTCTTTATCATCCCCTCCTTTTCAAACTCCTTTCTCAGCTTGGTTATGGTGCGCTGGGAAACGGAGATAAGCTCGGAAAGCTCGGTGTCGGTCATCTCCGGATGCTTTATCAGATTGTAATAGACCCGCTTGGCTATGTCGCTCAGTTTGTATTCATCGGCTTTCCTTTGCTCTGCCGGGCAGCCGCATACGACATCCTCTTTCCCTCCGGAATCATCCAGACCAAAGCTCTGCTTCAGCAGGGGCCCGTAATCGAAGAAATACGGCATCTTCACCATCTCGAAGGGAAATACCAGAAGGTTGATGCCCTCCTCACCGAGGAATCCGTGCTCTGTATAATACTCCTCCAGCTCGTTGATGTTGCGCCTGACATTGGTGTAGTTGCCCGAAAAGTGAATTCCAACCGACTGGACATACTCGTTTATTGCCCAGAATACCTCCCTGTGTGTCTCGGCAAACTCCTTGCTGACCTTCAGCCGCAACTCCATTGGTGCGGTGGCCTTGTAGACCGAGTAATTGATAGCCAGCAGTTCTCCACCCAGGGCATGGAGGCAGGGAATCTTGACCATGTAATACATTTTCTTCTCTTTCAGTCTGCGCCTTATGGCCGTCACCGTCGATAACTTGAGGCCAGTAACCTCAGAGATGTCCCTGTCCGTTGACATGGGATGGCGCACCAGTTCGTACAGAACCAGCTTTTCGTTTTTGGAGATGGACTTGGGCATGAGGATGAATATATCATACATAGATAAAAAGTTTATGTCGTTTTATGACGTTTATTACGAAAATAAGAAAATGTTTTGTTTGTTTTTTAGATAATCACAAAAGAGCAATTTGATTATTACGAAAACAGTAACCTATATATATGGAGGCACGTATCGCCTTTCTAACACATCGGTAACAATATATCGATGGGCGAAAAAGGTGAAGAACATGAAATTGAAAGGAGCAATCGTACTAGGAATAATCGGAATGGTCATCATGACCTCCTTTGCAGCGAGTGCCGGGAAGAGCAATACGCTCACAACTGACAAGAGCGCTTATGATATGGGAGAAGTAGTCATCATTACATTTACAAACAATGGAGATGAGGCCGTTGTCATACCAGATGGATACATTATTCTGAATGAGGCTGGCAAGGAAATTTACAGCCCCAATTGCCTGATGTATACTCCACCGCTGGCCCCAGGCGAGAGCAGGGTGTACACATGGAACCTGATACGCAATGACGGGAAGATCGCTGAGCAAGGCGACTATACAGTCTATACATCATGGGACACGGCCGAATTCAAAATATTCGACACAGCCGAAAAACTGGATAATGGCGGAAAGGGAAAGGCCATCGGAGTGCCCGAGCCCAACGACCTTGTCCGGGCCTTTGCATAAATACCTATTATAATGCGCTCGGGTTTGCCCACATATATCCGGGCGCATTAACTTTTAATTTTTTTGAATTGTCATAATTTATACTGTGTATTAGCATAGATAATCACAATTAAATCAGATAATGCATTGTTCTGGTGATGAGCAATATCCTTACCCGGGCAGCCATAGAGGAAGCACACCAGCAAATCCAGCCTTATATTATCCGAACCCCGGTGAAAACCTCGGATGCTATAGATAAAAAACTGAGGGCTAGCATATTTTTCAAATGCGAGAACCTCCAAATATGCGGGGTCTTCAAGCCCAGGGGAGCGTCCAATGCGGTTTTTTCCCTTACCGAAGAGGAGGCTGCGAGAGGTGTGGCCACCCATTCCTCGGGCAACCATGCCCAGGCGCTTGCTTATGCCGCGAAGAAGCGTGGAATAGAATCATACATCGTCATGCCCAGGACCGCCCAGAAGATAAAGGTGGAGGCCGTCAGATCCCATGGAGCCGAGATAACCTTCTGTGAACCCTTCGAGGAGGCAAGAGAAGAGGCAGTGGCCAAGGTGGTCGAGAGGACCGGAGCCTGCTTCATTCACCCCTACGACAACATGACCATAATCGCGGGCCAGGCAACCTGTACAAAGGAGCTTGTGGAGGATATTCCCGACCTTGATATGATAATCGGGCCGGTCGGGGGAGGAGGATTGATGTCTGGCACCTGTCTGGCAATAAGGCACTGGTCGCCTGAAACCCGGGTTGTAGGGGCAGAGCCTATGGGGGCCGATGACGCATATCGCTCCCTCAAAGCTGGCCGCATAATTCCATCTATCGAACCGAAGACGAGCGCGGACGGGCTGCTGACCTCCCTGTGTGACATAACTTTTGACATACTGAGCCGGCACCTCGAAGGGATAGTCAGGGTGAGCGAAGAAAACATGATCGAGGCCATGAAATTGATCCACAGGGAGCTAGGCATGGTGGTGGAGCCCTCGGGAGCAACGAGCCTGGCCGCCCTTCTGGAAGGCGAATTGGACATAACCGGCAAGCGCATTGGGATAATAATATCCGGGGGAAATATTGATCCCGATAGATTTTTGGAACTGACTAGCAGAAAAGCAGAGTGGCTATGAGCCCTTATTTGGATAAAACATTCTTTCTGTCGGAACAGAAAGATTGTGTTTATCTTATATTTGCGCACTATCCGATTGGAGAACGCAAATACAAACACGCCCGTCCCAACATAATGATGCGCACCCATTTTGATAGGCGCCCCGTATCCGCAAATCTGAAGATTGCGGTATTGGGGCGAGGACATGTTTAATAACTTAGAGCAAGGGTGGGTCTCTTTGATGTCCCAGTGTGGTGGGGGAAATAAATGGGGGATGGTGGGAAAAGCAATAGCCAGTATATCTTAATACTCATGAAATATCTGCGCCAATCATCGCATGACCGAGCTATCGCCGGTCATCGCATGGCTGAACTGCCGTCAGCCATAAAACAGATGAAAAACATAGTTATTCATCATAAAAAATTCGAAAAACCTCGCTTAGCTCTTGAAACTCTGCCTGTTAGAAACAGCCAGACAGGAAGCTGTAAGCTCGGTTATTCAAAGAAAAAAAAGGGGGGAGGTAATCGTGATTTGTGATTTGGTCTGGCAACCCTTTTCTGATTACCTGTGATTGGGGTCCCATCCCGGGCGAACGTGTCCGTTCGCCATGCAGTGTTGTTGGGGGGCATTCCCCGGGTGCATCCATCAACCTGCTTAGCAGGCATCCACTCGATTTCCTACCGCTTCAGAAGCTCTTCCTCGATGGCAAGGATGTTCTCCACGGCCTGTTCGGCCTTTTGGATACTCTCCAGTTTCTTGGGGACCATATCAATGCGGGCATAGATCAGATCCCTAATTGCCTGCCTGATTGCTTCAGAGCGCGATTGGAAATCGTCTGCTCTTACGAGAAAATCGAGTGACCTCAGGTGCCGCTTGGACACCCGAATGGTGATCTTCTCGGTTTCGCCTTCCATCTCTTTCATCTCCCGGCGCTGTTGTACGTCTTTTGTACCTTCATTGTACGTCTATTGTGAGTCTGTTGTTGTTTTCTTGTACCTTTGTTGTACCTTCTTTGCAGGACAACCGATGTACAAAAGGAGTATCAGTGAACATATATTTAAAGATTTGCTTTTAATAAATAATATAGAAATAAAGGTATAATTAATGAGCCTGTCAATTATTATGAGGTCGTCTGGCCCAGATTCATCAAGCTTAAATAACCCTTTACAATTATGTTGTCCGACATGGGAAATGATACATTCAGAGTGACATACGAGCCAGTGCAGAGGCGCGGCAAATACAGCTTCGGTCAGGTCGAGCTGAAAGAACTTGGAATATCCATGATGGTCCTGACCATGGCTTTTGCAATAGCCCTTAGCGGCGGTATCCAGAGGGTGATTTGGAGTGACTTTCCCTTCATGCTCATCTTCGCGGCGATAGCCGTCACAACCGCTTTCCTGTTTCA
>JAGLSY010000229.1 GCA_023135545.1 Thermoplasmata archaeon
ACCAAGAGCCAGAACGGAAAGATCAGTGCTGCGGGACCCTTCTCCAATATAATTGTGGCATTGGCCGCCTTCGGGGTCTGGTTCGCCCTGCCCGATAATGATTTGGGATTCCTCTTTTTCTTCATCGGTTTCGTCAACGCCTTCATAGGCGGGTTCAACATGATACCCTTCATGCCCTTCGATGGGGCCAAGATTGTGAAGTGGAGCATTCCCGTGTACGCGGTGATGGTCGCTATTCTGCTCTTCCTCATAGCCATCGGCTACGGGCTTTTCTGATAATCAGATGATATGTTTTTTATCTAGGATAGATAATTCAAGCTGTATGCGCTCAACAATTGCGGCCTTTGTGGTGTTGGTTCTTCTTTGTGCTGGAACGACTGTAGGCCAGACCTTGCCCGAGCACTCGCAGCTTGGATATGGAGACCACGATATTGATATCATAGTAAATCACAATGAAAATGTGGCGTATGTCATGCCCCTTAAAATGGGAGATAAGATAATCGTAGACCTCGCCGTGGAAAGCGGTGGTGAAGTGGACTTCTATCTCATGAACAATTATACGATGTACCTGACGAGCCTGGACAGCCAGGATGCCTCGAAAAACAATCTTGAAATGTGCGTTATCGGGGGAGGCACGTATTCAAGGACGCATTCTGTCTGGATATCTTATGAATATACCACCAATTACGATGATACCCTTGTTCTCCTCATTGACAACAGTTATCTCACAGATGAGGGAGCTGTGCCAGAAGGAGAGGTTGTCATAACCGGCTCCGTGGAAGTTGTAAAAAGCATCTGGACCATGGAAAATATCATAATCACCATCGTGATTGTAATTTTGATAATTGTGATTTTTGTGGGTTTCAAACTGCCCAAAAAAGAGAAGCCAGTCATTGCCGGGCCCAGGCAAAGACCCCCTATACCTAGAAAGAATAAATGAGGAAGCAAAATCTTATATTTATCACAGTCAATTACGAGTCGATGTATTCTGACGAAGATGGGGAACTGGCTGTCAGATATGCCAGGTCGATGGTTGAGTATTTTGTTAAGGGCGGAGATAAGCCCTCTTTGGAGCTGCCTAGCCATTTTGAGGAGATGTCCGGAGCCTTTGTCACTCTCAACACCTATCCCGAGGGGACGCTTCGGGGCTGTGTGGGATACCCTGTGCCATATTTTCCGCTAAGGGAAACCCTGGAGAAGGCGGCCGAGGGGGCCATCAATGACGACCGGTTTCCGAGAGTAAGAAAAAGAGAGCTGGACAGCATAATTGTCGAAGTGAGTATACTTACAATTCCCGAGCACATCATCGTAGAGAAGCCATTGGATTATCTGGATGAAGTGAAGATCGGATGGGATGGCCTCATTATTGAGAAGGGAATGTACAGAGGACTGCTATTACCCCAGGTGCCGGTCGAGTGGAAGTGGGATGTCAAAACATTCCTGTCCCAGACATGTCTCAAGGCCGGGTTGATGCCCGATGCCTGGATGGAGCCGGAAACCGCATTATATAAATTCAGCGGTTCGGTTTTCTCGGAGAAAAAACCAAACGGCGAGGTTGTGAGGAAGGTATTGCATGGTTAGACCTGAAGTGGTTGTCAAGGGGAAAATCCTCTTCGGAGAGGAGATCCAGACCGTCTGCATCGGCATGGACGAGGGAAAGATCACGGTTATGGGAAAGCACCTGGAAGGCGATAAAACATTGGATTTCTCCAAATATCTTATTTTGCCTGGCGGGGTGGACATTCACACCCACATGCGGGACCCAGGATTCACCTACAAGGAGGATTTTGACACCGGAACCGAGGCCGCGGCCTTCGGGGGCACGACCACCATACTGGACATGCCCAACACCAGCCCTCCGACTGAAACACCTGAATCCCTAAAAGACAAACTGGACATTGTCGGGCCCAAGGCCAATGTGGATTACGGCCTCTATGCGGCACTGACACCCCACTCGGATATTCCTGCACTGAAAGAATTGGCCATTGGATTCAAATTGTTCATGGCGGAGACCACCTCTGCCCCGTCATCTGACTGGAAAAAGGTACTCTCCAAGCTCATGTCGCCGGAACTGGCAGGTGAGGTCGTGTCGGTTCATGCCGAGGACTTATCCAAATTTGAAAAAGTTAATGTGCCGAGTTTATCCGGCCATGACAAGGCAAGGAATGTCAAGGCAGAGCTGTCGGCGGTCAAGGAAATCCTCGAAGTGGAAACAGCGGCAAGGCTTCACATAGCCCATGTCACGACCCCACTGGCTCTAGAAATCGCCGAGGAGCACAGCCTGGAAGCCACCCCCCACCATCTATTTCTCAATTCATCTTCTGATCTGGGGGCATTCGGGAAGGTCAACCCCCCGCTACGCCGCCTGGACTATCAGGGCTCGCTCTTTTCAACATTCATCCAGGGAAGAATAAACATAATAGCCAGCGACCACGCGCCCCACACCAGGGATGAGAAATCGGCAGGCTTCATGGAAGCCCCTTCGGGTGTTCCGGGAGTCGAAACCAGAATTCCCCTCATGCTAGGATTAATTAAATCAGAGCAGGCCAGCCTCGGACTGATACAGGAGACCTGCTGCCATCTTCCGGCAAGGTTATTCGGCCTCCGAAAAGGGAGAATAGATGTCGGTTACGATGCCGATCTGGCAGTTTACGATATCAAACAAATAACAAAAATAAATGGACACGATCTCCATTCAAAATGCGGCTGGACACCATTCGAGAACTTCAACGCCATCTTTCCCAGCCATGTCATGCTGGCCGGAAACATGATAATAAACGAAGGGGTTCTGGTGATTAAGAACAGCGGGAAGAATATTGGAGCGAGGTTTTAGCGTAAACTACCAGGCCATAAATGACCTGGCGTTACCATGCTGTCCTGGAAGTTTAGATTCCAGCAGCCATATGTCCCAACTCGCAGAGGTTCAAGCTCTGCGTTCAGTTGCTATCAATTGATGGACATACGGCGGTGTTCTTGTTACTGGAAGGTTGATTCATCTCAAACCTGAAGGATTGAGCGTTCTCAACCATTGTGCAGTAAAACTAAAGTTGATGCGCACGGCTAATGATGAGCTGCGGCCATGCCGGGTTACAACGTATGAACTTGCTCAAACCTGAGCAGGACTCAGCATGGCCGTAACACTATTTTAGCCGAAAAGCGCACCGAGACCGGCTGCGGCCTCTTCCTCGCTCACTTCTTCCTCTTCTTCTTCTTCCTTCTTCTTCTCTTCTGCTGAGGCTCCACTGGCTGCCGGTGCTGCAGTAGCTACTGCAACTGCAGGTGCGGCCACCGCGGTCTTCATTGCTTCCTCGATGTCCACGCCGTCAAGGGATGCTGTCAGTGCCTTTATTCTACTTGTGTCGGCTTCGACACCTGCAGCTTTCAAGATACTGGCTACCGCAGCCTCGTTGATTTCCTTCCCAGCTGAGTGAAGGATCATTGCGCTGTATATATATTCCATTTCTTTACCTCCTTATCTGTCTTTTAATCTTTATCCGAAGAGAGCTCCTAAGCCTGCCGCGGCTTCCTCCTCGCTCACCTCTTCTTCTTCGTCCTCTTCCGGCTTCTTATCATCATCTGGCTTGGTTTCCACGGCTGGTGCACTGGGTGCCGGGGCCGCAGAGAGCATGGCTTTAAGCTCGTCATCCAGTCCGTCCGGGATCTGGGATGCCAGGGCCACCATCTTGCCGCTTGCGATTGCCAGAAGCGGTTTTATGGTCTCCTTGTTCACCACGCCCGCATTGAGGGCCAGGTTCATCACGTCCATCTGGGCCTTGCTGAGCAGAGGCCTTATCGTCAATGGAGTGGTGTAGGATATGAATGCTGCGAGATTGAATGAACCGGTGATGGCATAGTTCAAATTGCCCATGAAGGCATCTTCATCAATGGCCAATACATCCTTTTTGAATATCGTGCCGTTCTCGTATGCCGCACCCAGGTCCATCCCCACGGTGAGCGGGAATATCTCCAGCTTGGTGAGCATCATTGCCACTTCCGCAGGTATTGGCTCTCCCTCCTTCACGAGGACCTTGGTCTTCTTGATGACCACCTTGCCCTGCTCGATGGCGGCCGGTATGCCGGCCTTCTGGAAGTCACCGACTATCGGGCCGGGCTTGAAGGGGGTGTCGCCGGCTTTGATCTCGATCTCGTCCGGGGCCAGCTCCCCGCCCTTTGCCGGGGCAGCCGTCTTGGTGGCCTCCAGGTTCTTGTATAATTTGAATGGGTTCATGTCGGTGGTGATTATCGCGCATTGGCCGTCAATAACATCCAGAAGTCCGTCCAGGCCCTTCTTCTCCTCGGCTGTTTCCTTCAACGCCCTTTCGATCAAATTGTTCTTGGCCACTATCAGTTCGGCCTTTCCCCTGAGGCTCCGCCTCATCTTCTGTATCTGGGGGCCAGGTATGCCACTGATACGGACGATTCCGACCACGTCACTCTCTTTCATGAGGGTGGTGAGGTAGCTCACGTTACTCTTCTTCCAATTCGCCACTTCTCTCATCACATCAACCTCACTGCCGGACCCATAGTGGTCTTGACATACACTGATGCTATGTTCATATCTCCGCGCTCCAGTTTGGACTTGACCCTTGTAAGGACGGCGTCAATGTTCTCGGCCAGCTGCTCGACTGTCATATCCTTTGTGCCGACCAGTGTGTGGAATGTTTTGTTCTCCTTAGTTCTTATCTTGACGGTCTTCCTGAGAACATTTATCATGGGTGCGGGGTCGGCACCAGGAGGCACTGGCTTTGGCATTTTTCCCCGAGGACCGAGGAAAATACCCAGTTTCTTACCGATGGTCGGCATGAGAGGAGCCTCGGCGATGAAGTAATTGTGCTGGTCGGCCAGTTTTCTGGCCTTCCTCTTCTCATCTGCATAATCATCGATCTGCTCGGGTTGAATGACGGTATCGGCCACGGCCTTTGCCTTGACGGCCAGTTCTCCGCTTCCGAAGACCGCAATTTTGATATCCTTGCCCCTTCCGTTGGGAAGTTGGATTTCCTCTTCTATTCTGTTCTTCGGAATCTTCAGGTCAACGTCCTTGAGATTGATAGCCAGCTCTACTGACTCGGTGAATTTTCGTTCCTGGGATCCCTCAATCGCCTTCTTCAAGGCAGCAATCTGGTTTTGGTCCATTGGATAGTCCTCCTGTAGTTGACGGGGTTTCCCCCTCCTACAGTATCACATAACTGTGGAGGCCGAGTAAATATGGGGGTGTTTATAAGCGTTTTGGTGGAAATAGTGTGTCAAGAACTGACTTTCTAACCTGCTCATAGCCTTATATATTTACTAACTCGGTAGAATATTAGAATAGATAACATTTTAATAATGGGTTACTATTATGTATGTAATAAGGGGGTTGCCAAGGCCAAAGATTGTCCAACTAAATCTATCTACAATTGCATTCAGATGAATTTAGTTTCATTAATACAGTATAACATGGTGTATAACTAGGTTATAAACGCCATATACTTATATATTAAAAACCCGACTTAGATAAAGTTCCGAAGGGATCCGATGGGTTAGGGCTTGGATATGATTCAATAATGTCAATTTGGAGGAAAGATAGATGTCGATAATAAAAAGGAACATTGTACTTGTTGGCGATGCTTCCGTGGGCAAAACCAGTTTGGTAAGGCGTTTCGTGATAGATGAATTCAGCGACAAATACATCACGACAATCGGTTTGAAGGTGACGAAAAAGGAAATGGACATAGGCCCCGATTATGATAAAACGCACATGGTTTTGATGATATGGGATATAATCGGGCAGAAGGGGTATAAGTATACACAATCCCTATCATTCAAAGGTGTTAACGGCGCATTATTGGTGGCGGACCTGACAAGAAAGGATACCCTGGACAGCCTTCTCGGGTATTGGATACCCTTGATAGTAAAGATGGTTGGTCCAGTTCCTTTGATTTTTCTTGGGAACAAGGCAGACCTCAAGAACGAAGCCCAGTTCGGACTCGAGGAAATCAAATCTGTGGCTCAGAAAAGTGAGAACTTTGGATCGACCAATGAATGCTTTTTGACAAGTGCCAAGACAGGCGAGAATGTCGAGGAGGCTTTCGTTCGTATGGCCGAGTTTACTAAAGAGAGACATTCAAAGCCTATGCTGGACCTCTCATGGAACCTTATGCAAAAGGACGAGATTTTTACCCTCCAGGATGTAGTCGATCACATCATCGCTGATTTTTCCGAACAGTTCGGCGGGATCGAACATGCTACCCCTATAGTCAAGTTCCAGTTGCAAGCCGCCGATCTCAGTCTGGACAAGCCCAATGAGGTCGCGGTTGTTAAATTCGTGGAAAATTTGGCAAATATCGAAAGCAGTTTTAAAACGGTCGAAGAGGTGAATAAGAACAGAACCAACAGGCTTCAGTTGTTTGGTTACAAGCAAGAGAACCTTTACAAGGACGAGGGCCTATGAATAATCTGATGTATGTTGCCTGGCCAAAGCTCAGTATGATGTGGTGACTATTTCATGGCGAAGAAGGATAAAATCTCAAAACAGGTGAAAGTCAAGGTCGAAAAAGCCAAAAGGCTAATCCGGGATGCCAAGAGGAGCGGAGCAGAGGTAAAAACCGCCACGGAGATGTTATCCTCGGCAGAAAAACACATAAAGAAAGGTGATGAACAAGGTGCATTGGATCTTGTCGCGAAGATCGATATCGAAATCAAACAGGCCAAGGGGAGGAAAAGGTACGAGGTGATGATCGACAACACCTTGCCGACTATAGATAAAGCAAAAAAGGTGGGTGCGGATGTTCAGGCCGCGGAGGAGGAGCTGGATAAGGCACGCGCAGCTCTTGATGAATGGCTTTTTGGAGAGGCTCATGAACATATCAAGAAAGCAAGACAAATGGC
>JAGLSY010000023.1 GCA_023135545.1 Thermoplasmata archaeon
GTTTATAGATTAAATATGATGGGCTTTCAAGGTGGAAAATATGGCAATTGAGGAAATCATTCTCAAGAAGATCGTACTGCTGGGGGATTCGGCAGTGGGGAAGACCAGCATGATAAGGCGATTTGTACATGACCAGTTCGATGACAAGTACATCAGCACCATTGGGGCAAAGGTATCGAAAAAGATCATGCCGGTCAAGTTCCAGGGTAATGATTATGAGGTCAAACTAATGGTCTGGGACATACTCGGCAGCCAGGGCTATGAATCCACCCAGTCCAGGCACATCGCCGGGCTCAACGGTGCGATACTCATCACCGATCTGACAAAACCGGAAACCCAGAAGAGCCTGGAGGAATACTGGATACCCCTTCTTAAAGAGGTTACTGGCGGAGTCCTGCCTACAATTTTATTTGCCGGGAACAAAAATGACCTGATATCAGGCGAGGAGCAGGTGGCAGACATATCATCCAACTTCAAGGAATTGGAATCAAAATACTGTAAGGATCTGGAAACCAGGACCGAAAGCGGCTGCGGCGGCTGGCTCATGACCAGTGCCAAGACCGGTGACAACGTGGAAAAGGGCTTCCACAGCCTGGTTCTGGGCATGTTGGCCGAGCATCCCTTATACGACCCCCTGAACAGGCAGATGGAGGAGGTAATCGCCGACGGCATATACGAGGCCGCGGACCGCGACACCCCGCGCTCGGTGTTGGACATCATCGTGGTAGACCTGCCCCATGTTCTGCTCTCCACGGACAAGTCCACCCAGATACTTCAGGAAAGCATCTCTACGATGGGCTTTTCCAAGAACGACCCCACGCTCCAGAACGTTAATGATTTCATAGACCTGGTTCTTATGAAGGCCCTGGAAATGGGGGCCACAGCAAAGAACGTGGAGGAGTATAGGAACAAGTGGCTGGAAATACTTAGTAAAATGAAGGCTCCCCAAACCTAAAGGAATGAGCGATGAGTTCCAGGAGTTCTGTGAGTTACTTGAGTTTGTGATGCTGTGGTATGTACCCTTGAGTTTGTGAGTTCTTGAGTTCTTTGAGTTTACCCTTCAGAAATTAACTCCATAAACTCTCCAACTCATTAAACTCTCTAACTCATGCATCAGCATATCCTGGGTATCGGGTCGCCTATCGGCGGCTCCACCACCCGCCTTCCGCCAACCGAGGTCTTCATGACCACCCCTTTTATTTCCGAGCTTGCCTGTCCGATGAGCGCGGCGTTTTTTCCCTCTTCGGTTGCGCGCAGGCATGCAAGAACTTCATCTGCTTTTTCCGGGGCCACGCCAATGACCACCTTTCCCTCGTTCCCTATCTCCAGGGGGTCGAGTCCCAGCAGGCCGCAGGCAATAATCACGGCAGGGTTCAGAGGTATAAATTCTTCATCAATTTCAATGCCCACCCCCGACTTCTCTGCAAATTCGTTAAGGGTGTTGGCCAGACCTCCTCTGGTCGGGTCCTTCATGGACACGATTCCCCCGACATGCAGGGCCTTCTCGATCATGGAATTGAGGGAGCAGACATCGCTCAGGATCTCGGATTCGAAGCCGTAGCCCTCCCGGCATGACAGAACCGCAATTCCGTGGTCGCCCACAGTGCCGGACACGATTATTTTGTCTCCTGGTTGGAGATTGGAATCCCTGAGCCAGCGTATGTGTGTGTGCCTTATTTTCTTCAGTTTCTTGATGTTTATGTCCAGGGCATTGGAGCGAACCCCGATTCCGGCGGTCGTGACCACGATTTTATCTGCCGCTCCCCTCTCCACCACTTTGGTGTCACCGGCCATGACCGGAACCCCGGCCTTTTCGCTGGCCAGTGATATAGAGTCCATGATCTTCTCCAGGTCTTGACCATCCAACCCCTCCTCGATGACCAGGCTGAGTGCTAGTGCAACAGGGCGCGCACCCATCACGGCAATGTCATTGACGGTTCCGGCAACGGCCAGGCTGCCGATGTCGCCGCCCGGGAAGAAGATGGGCTTCACTGTGTGGCCGTCTATGGTGAAGACGATGTCATCGATAATTCCCGAATCGTCCAGTGCGGAAAGCGGAACATCTCCGATATCTGACCTCAATTTGGGAAGAATGAAAGTATCCAGCAGCTGTTTCATCTTCTCGCCGCCGGCGCCGTGTGACATCAGGATCTTTGACATTTCCAACACCTTGATACCCGCATTGGCTTGGGTAATATTAAGTTTATCAGGCAAATGACGTGAAAGAAGTTTAATACACGAATTATCATTGAGGAGCGGTGAGAAAATGGAATCCAGGGTTAAAAGACTCTTTGACAAGATTGATGATAAAAAGCCAGATGTGATCGCGCTGGCCAATGCAACAGACCCCATGCTGGACAAGACCTTCTTCTACGCGACGGCACTGGGCACATCCGGAGTTTTCGAGGGTTCCTATCTCTTCTGCTTCCCGGACGGAAAGCTGGAGATGGTAACTTCCATACTGGAGGAGGAGAGCGCCAGGAAGGGTGATTTTCCGGTCCACACCTTCAAGACCCAGGAGGAAAGGAAGGAGCATATCGGCAAATATCTAGCCAGTGCGGATTCTGTTGGAATAAATGCCAGGGAGCTGGTGCACAGCCAATACATGCTTTTGAAGGAACTGGCCCCGAAGGCGGAGTTCATCGACATTTCCAAGGCCGTGAGGGATGCCAGGGTGGTCAAGGACGAGGCGGAAATCGAGGCCACGAGAGTCGCATGCAGGATAGCCAGCCAGGCCGCCGAGGAGATTATTCCGTTCATCAAGCC
>JAGLSY010000230.1 GCA_023135545.1 Thermoplasmata archaeon
GAGCCGCTCGGATTCCCGAAGCCGGACTTCCTCTGGCAGGACCATATCTGCTGCTCGCATGCGAAGTGGTATCAGGTGGTTTCGGAACTCGAGGGCGGAATACCGACATACACTGTTGACAACGCGGTAGGGCCAGCACATGAGATCAACGACCGAAAAATAAAATTCGTGGTTGAGCAGCTGAAGGAAGGCATCGGCTTTCTGGAAAAGACCACTGGCCGGGATTACGACGACGAATTGATGTACAAAGCGATAAGAAACCATTTTGTCTCAACATCGAAATGGGCTGAGATCTGCGAGTTGAACAAAGCCATTCCTGCGCCACTGGATGAAAAATCCATCTATTCGCTCTATGTTCTGGGAACACTGCAAAAGGCAGGCAAACAAGTAGCCGATTTCTATGAAAAGGACCTGCTGCCTGAAGTTCAGGACCGCGTAAGGAGAGGAATAGCAGCCGTGCCAAATGAAAGGTTCAGAGTGATGTCAGATACGCAGCCGCCGTGGAGCTTCCTCAAGGTTTTCAGATATCTCGAGAAGTTCGGATGTGTTTCCGTGGGTTCCCTTTACACCTTCGGCCTCATTGGCCAGTGGGAGGTCAAGGAGGATGGTTCCTGGGGTCCGAAGCCCATACCGGAGGTAGAGTTCTCGAGCAGGGACCAGGCTCTCTACGAGTACGTGAAATACGAATTGCACAAGCCGGAATGGCAGCATTTCTATTCATGTCATCTCAAGAGCGATATGATGATACGGATCGCCAGGGAATGGAAGCTCGACGGTGCCATGCTGCACTACAACAGAGGCTGTGAAGGCCTCAGCATCGGGATTGCCGAAAACAGACTGGCCCTGCTTGACGCCGGCTATTCGGTGATGGCATTCGAAGGCAACAATGCGGATGAAAGGGAGTTCGATGAGGCGAGGACAAAAGCGAAGATAGATGCATTCATGGAAACCATAGGTGCAAAATGAGGAGGAATTAATATGATCACAATGGGAATAGATATGGGAGCAAAGACCATAAAGGTCGTGATCCTGAAGGACAACCAGGTAATAGCAAGGTCCATCGTGACAGCCGGGTTCGAGGTTGAAAAGATGGCCAAAGAAGCGATAGACAAAGCCCTCAATGAGGCGGGCATCACCAGGGACGACATCTCCAAGACGGTATCTACCGGAGCAGGCGAGAAGCAGGCTCCGTTTTACGATGAGACCCGCTCGATGGTGGGTTGCGACTCACTCGGGGCGGCATATCTCCATCCATCTGTCAGGTGCGTGATAGACGTGGGCGCCGAGGAAGGCAGAGGTATGAGATGCGACGAGACCGGCAAGATCCTGGATTTCGAGGTCAATGAGAAATGTGCTGCGGGCGCGGGAGCTTTTACGGAAGCGATGTCACGCGCTCTCGAGGTCCCCCTTGAAGAACTGGGCCCTCTATCATTGAAGGCAACCGAGGATGTCCCGATGAATGCGCAGTGCACGGTATTTGCAGAATCCGAGGTAGTCACGATGGTGCACAACAACGTTCCTAAGGAGAACATGGCAAAGGCGGTACATGATGCCATGTCCAGCAGGATAACGTCAATGGTCAGGAAGATAGGCTTCGAGAAGGATGTCGTTCTGGTCGGGGGGGTAGCCAAGAATGTCGGGTTTGTGAGCTCCCTAAATAGCGATTTGGGACTGGAAGTGATCGTGCCTGATGAGCCCGAGTTCGTCGGAGCCCTGGGTGCCGCGCTGGCAGCCGCAGGCTGGAAAGGAGGTGCGTGAGTTGACGGAAAAGAAGGAATTATGGAGATGGACAGAATCAAGATGGACGAGCCCGGATATTGATTGGAAAGGCAAGTTGATAACATCGGGGGTTGACGTGGGCTCGGTAAGTTCACAGGCCGTCATACTCGCCGACGGCGAGTTATACGCTTTCTCTAACATGAGGACCGGCTCCAACAGCCCGGATTCGGCCATCAATGCCATAAACTGGGCCATGGAAGAGACCGGTCTGACTTTAGAGGACATCGCCTACACCGTCGGAACAGGATATGGGCGTGTAAACGTGCCGTTCAGTCAACGTGCCATTACCGAGATCGCATGCCATGCTAGGGGAGGCAACCACATGTACGGCCCCACGGTAAGGACGATATTGGACATGGGGGGTCAGGACTGCAAGGCCATCCACTGCGATGAAAAGGGCAAGGTGACGAACTTCCTCATGAACGACAAGTGCGCTGCCGGCACGGGCAGGGGCATGGAGGTGTTCGCCGATCTCCTTGGCGTGTCCATTAACGATATAGGAGACCTTTCGCTGGATATAGATGAAGAGCCGCCACCGGTAAGCAGCACCTGTGTCGTGTATGCGAAGACCGAAGCCACCGGCCTGCTCAGGGAAGGCTGGCCGACGAACAAGGTTCTGGCAGCCTATTCTTCTGCCATGGCACACAGGATAATAACTCTCCTTGAAAGAATAGGTATCGAGGAGGACTTTGCCATAACCGGCGGGATAGCCAAGAACAGGGGCGTCATCACCAGGCTGGAAAAAGAGGTGGGGATACCGATAATGAAAACAGATTACGACACCCAGATAGCCGGTGCCCTGGGGGCCGCCCTTTTCGCAAAGGCGTTGAAGGAGAAAGGAAAGTAAGGTGGTTCTACATGATAGCGAACTACGGATACAAGGACGGCTCGGGTGAGTATTTCATAACCATAGACACCGATAAATGCAACGGGTGCAGGGATTGCGTGAGTGCCTGTCCAGGCAGAGTGCTGGACGTGGGACCTGATGAGAACGACCCCCTGTCCGATGACGAGGTCGTCTTCGTCACGGATGAAGAGAGGAAGAAGATCAAGTACACCTGCGCCCCTTGTAAACCCAGGGACGACAGACCACCCCTTCCCTGTATGGCAGCCTGCGAACCCGGTGCGATATCACATTCCTGGTAATGTGATTTCGATAGGATGTGCGGGGAGCAGGTATCAAATCCCCCATAAATAGAGAGGAATAGAATGACCATCACACTGAAAATCAACGACGAGGAGATCAAGGCCGGAGACGGAATGACCATACTGGAGGCGGCCCAGTCCGGCGAGATCTACATACCGAGGCTGTGTTATCATCCAAGTCTTGGAAGTTCGCACGGACTCAAACCAGTTGATGAAATACACAGGGAGGACGGTGAGTTCCGCAACGATGGCTCGGGGCCGGAGGATGGCTATTCTGGCTGTCGGTTATGCCTAGTGGAGATCGAGGGGCGTGACGGTCTTTTCACGTCCTGTGACACTCTGGTCGAAGAAGGCATGGTCATCAACACAGAAACAGATGCCGTTAAAGAGGAACGCAGAGATAACCTGGCGGAGATACTGAGAGACCACCCACATGCCTGCCTTCTCTGCGCCCAGCAGGAGGGGTGCTCAAGGACACAATGCTCCACCAATGTGCCGGAAGACGAGCGCTGCTGCCCCCTTCTCGGACATTGCGAGCTTCAGAAAGTATCGCAATATGTGGGTGTCAAGGAAAATTTGACCAAGTATGTTTTCAAGAACCTTCCGAAGCATGAGGACGAAGCGCTTTTCACTCGCGATTACAACCTCTGCATATCATGTTTGAGATGCGTGCGGGCCTGCAGAGACCTGAGGGATATTGAAACCCTGGGCTTCGTATATCAGAACGGAAAGGCCATTGTCGGCCCTACCAAGAATTCGAATTATGCAGAGTCCGACTGCCGGTTCTGCGGTGCCTGTGCCGAGGTCTGCCCCACGGGAGCGATAACAGACAAGGACCTGCCGAAAGGAGAAAAGCAGGACGTCCTCGTACCCTGTATTTCAAATTGCCCGGCAGGTATCGACATACCGAGCTACATCTGGCACATCGGCGAGGGGAGATATGCCGAGGCCACATCAGTGATAAAAGAAAAGTTGCCCTTCCCCCTGATCCTGGGCTGGGTGTGCTTCCACCCTTGTGAGGATGCTTGCCGGAGGGGAGAGCTCAATCAACCCATGGCCATATGCTCGCTGAAGCGGTTTGCCGCGGAAAACGATGGCTCATGGAAAGTGAATCCAAAAGGACCCACCGGGAAGGGGGTGGCAGTGGTGGGCAGCGGGCCAGCAGGCCTCTCTGCGGCTTATTATATGGCCCTTTCGGGGCATAATGTGACGGTTTTCGAGGCGGAGGAGAAGATAGGCGGTATGCTGAGATACGCCATACCTGATTATCGCCTGCCTTCAGATGTTCTTGATGATGAGTTGAGAGTACTGGCTGACCTCAATATAGAATTTAAGATCAACACCAGGATAGGGGTTGATGTCGCGATATCCGACCTGCGGCAGGACTTCGACGCGGTATTCGTCGGAACCGGTGCCACGAACAGCAGGAAGATAACTCTGGAAGGCTCTGAGTTGGATGGGGTCGAATGGGGTCTGGATTTCCTGAAGGATGTGAAAAAAGGAAAGGTAACAACAATGACCGGACGGGTGATGGTCATTGGTGGAGGAAATGTGGCCATGGATGTTGCGAGGACAGCCATGCGCTTGGGCGCAAGCGAGGTCCAGCTTGCCTGTCTGGAAAGTGACGAAGAGATGCCGGCTCATGATTGGGAGATAGAAGAAGCCCGTGAAGAAGGCGTCATAATGAACCCGTCCTGGGGCCCGAAGATAATTACTGGTGATAACAAAGTTACCGGCATCGAGCTGGTCAAGTGCACATCTGTATTCGACAAACTGGGGAACTTCGCTCCGAAATTTGATGACACCACAACCACTGCAAAAGAAACAGACTCAGTGATACTGGCTATCGGCCAAAGCTCAGACCTTTCATTCCTCACGGACATTGACACAAAAAGAGGCGCAATATCCGTGAATGAGGAAATGCAGACCAATACCGCGGGAGTCTTTGCCGGCGGCGAGGCTGCAAGAGGTCCTTCTTCAGTGGTGGAAGCCGTGGCAGACGGAGCCCTTGCCGTTTCGGCAATAGATAAATATCTGGGTGGGGATGGAAACATATACGAATCATTGACGGGATCAGTTGAGCCGGAACCAGGACTTGGAAAACTGGAGGGCTTTGCCGATATGGATCGAGCAGATGTTCCGAAACGGTCACCCGATGAACGGAAAAGCTCCTTTGATGCAGTTGAGCTCGGTTACGACGAGAACCTGGCCAGACAAGAAGCCGTACGGTGTTTGAGATGCGACCTTCGTCTCGATATACTGCCTGTAACACTTCCGCCTGACAAGTGGTTTGAGCTGAATGAGGAAAATGTGGCCGAGGTTCCGGCGATCGAAGGCGTTTTCCAGCTGCTGGACGAAACAAAGATGATAATTGTTATCAAAGGTTCGATGGACATTCAGGCAGACCTGCGGGCGAAGCTGGATTCGGAAACAAAGGCGAAGTACTTCGGATTCGAGCCGGACCCAATGTATTCGAAACGTGAGAGCGAATTGATACAGCAGTATCTGCAGCAGTTCGGAAAGATGCCGGAAGGCGATGGAGAAGGGGATGACCTTGATGATTTATTTTAATTTACAAAGATCTAAGGAGGCATAGGAATGAAAATAGACCAAGAAAAATTCGAAATCCGAGTCATGAAGGAGGGGGACCTCCAGGCGATAATAGACATTGACGCCAAAGTGACAGGAACAAGTAGGGGAGAGTATTATGAGAGAAAGGTATCATTGATGCTGGACAAGAAAGGCAGCATTGCCACTTCGCTGGTTGCGGACAACGACGGACTCGTTATAGGGTTCATCATGGGCAACATATACACTGGCGAGTTCGGTATACCGCAGACCACGGCATCACTAGATTCCATAGGCATAGACCCGGATTATGCAAATCAGGCCATAGGTTCACAACTTCTGGAGGAGTTCATCCGCCATGTCCGGGCAGCGGGAGTAAAGGATATCCAGACCCTGGTGGACTGGGACAATATCCAGTTGATGAAGTTCTTCAACAAGAGCGGATTTATACCTTCTAAAACACTTAACCTTGAGAAGAGGATATGATGGTCGAAGTCATGGATCTTAAAGAAGACCCTTTGGAGAAAGGGGGAGGCACAGATGACCTCTTCTGAACTTCATGTAAAGAGGCTGGTCGTGGGCCCCGTGACCACGAACTGTTACATTGTCTGGGACGATGAATCCATGGAAGGAGCCATCATAGACCCCGGCGAGGAAGCCGAAAGGATTTTGAACGCTGTCAAAGAGTTGGAAGTCAAAATAAAATACATACTGGCCACCCACTGCCACTTTGATCACATAGCCGCAGTTGCCGCACTC